>QHYO01000249.1 GCA_003224135.1 Acidobacteriota bacterium
AAAGCGCTCAATGACAACAAGAGCGCAATCGGAACCAAGGTAGAGATTTATGCCGGCTCGCTCTATCAAAAGTGGGAAGTGATGGGAGCGTCCGGCTACCTTGGGCAGAGTGCGTTGCCGATTCACGTGGGCCTCGGGAGTGAAAAAGGCACGGACGTGGTACGTCTGCTTTGGCCGACAGGTGTGCCGCAAGATGAAATTCGTCTCGACGGGCGCAAGACTCAGGCCGTCGCGGAACTCGATCGTCGCGGGAGCTCCTGCCCGGTGCTTTTTTCGTGGAATGGCCACGAATTCGAATTCATTGCAGACATGATTGGTCCAGGAGTTGTGGGCCACTGGATTGCGCCCGGAGAACGTGATGTGCCCGATCCAACGGAATATTTGAAGGTTTCCGGAAGAAGTCTGCAGCCACGAGACGGCAAATTGAGTTTCCGCTTCCTCGAACCGATGGAAGAAACCGTTTATCTCGATCAGGTGAAGCTGCTTGCGATCGATCACCCCGCGCGCTTCAATGTTTATCCCAATGAACGCTTCGCCAGCAATCCTCCGTTTCCTCGATTTGGAGTTGTGCCGAGCAGCAACGCTCATCCCCCAATGAGTGCATGGGACGATCACGGCAACGATGTGCTTCCGCTCCTCGCCAAGCGGGATCGAAAGTACGTGGCCGATTTGGAAGCGCTGCCCTTCACAGGATTTGCCAAGCTGCACTGGGTTGAGCTCGACCTTGGCGAATGGAATCCGCGCTTGCCGCTTCGGCTGATCATCGATGGTTATACAGACTACTTCACTGCAACTTCGATGTATGCCGCCGATCAGGCTGGAATCAAAGTGATTGCGCCATATGTTGAGGCGCAGGACGCGCAAGGCAAGTGGGTTCGCGTTGTCGAAGACATGGGTTTTCCGGCTGGGCTTGAGCGCACCATGATCGCTGACCTTACGGGAAAGTTGCCGGCAGGCGCGCGCCGAATCCGCATCGTAAACAATCTGAAAATTTATTGGGACGCGATCCGCATTGACCAGACACTTGAGCAACGCTCCGTCCATATCACAGAAGTTCCGCTCGCAAATGCGGCACTTGATTTTCTCGGCTTCCCGAAGGAAATTCGCCTGACGCCTGCCAGCGATACGAAATATTCCTACGCAGAGCGCAGCAAGACTGGTCCCTACGCACGCGCAGCAGGGAACTACACTCGCTATGGCGATGTGAAGCAGCTGCTGCGCGCGGCTGATGACCGCTTCGTGATTTTCAGTTCCGGCGAAGGCGTGAAGCTCGACTTCAACGCGAAATCACTGCCATCGCTGCCCGCTGGCTGGGTACGCGACTATTTTTTCTTCGCGGACGGCTTTGAGAAGGACATGGACTTTTACGCCGCGCACGCGTTCACCCGGGCGAAGCATATCCGGAAGACGCGGCTCACACCGGGTATGAATTGGAATTCAACACACGCCAGCGGTCAGGAAAGTTGCCAGCGGATCTGCAATATCATTTTCCGGTCTCGAAGTAAGCAGATCTCGAAGATTTTTCGGGGCACGATCGTCGTGCCCTCTTCCACTAGTCCCAGTTCAATTTTGTCCAGGCACGATCCTGGGCGCTCTTCTGGATGGCTTCGCAGAGCAGGAGCTCTTCATGGCCGGTGGCGAAAGTTGGAAACTTTCGCGGCGCCTTGAAATCCCCCTCCTCGAGATAGTTGTAATAATCGTGGAACAGCTGCACGAAAGTGTCGGGGTAACCCTCGGCGTGACCGCCGGGGTACGCAGCGTATGGGCGCGCGGCGGGACTAAGTAGCGACGGGTCCTTGATCAGTATCTCGTTCGCTTGATTGCGCCGGCCGATCCAGAGCGTGTTCGGTTCTTCGGCGTTCCATCCGAGCGAACCTTCGGTTCCGTTGATTTCGAAATGAAGTTTGCATTTGCGGCCAGCGCTTACCTGTGAAACGGTAAAAACGCCTTTCGCGCCATGATCGAGGTGCACCAGCACGGATGCGTAGTCGTCCGTTTCGATAGGCATCTCATCGGTAGCAACATTTTTCGCCGAAGAAAAAGATTCGACGTGCCCGCGCGGCTTGTGGCGCACTGGGACTACCGTCGCCAGATCGGCGCATAGCTCTTCGACTCTCTGGCCGGTGATCCATTGGATGAGGTCCAACCAATGCGTGCCGATGTCGGAAACGGCACGCAACTCGCCGCCAAGTTTCGACTCCAGCCGCCAGTTCCAGTCCGTCGGATACGTGAGCCAATCCTGCAAAAATCCGCCGTGAACCAATTTCACCTGTCCAATCGCGCCCGATTCGATCAGCGCGTGCGCTTGAATGCACAGCGGGTAGTAGCGCAAATTGTGCGCCACGCCGCCGACTCGATCGGTTTCTTTCGCCAGCGCAACCAGTGTTGCCGACTCTCGCGAGTCCATCGCCAGCGGCTTTTCGCACAGCACGTGTTTGCCGGCGCGTAGCAGCTTTGCCGTCTGTTCGAAGTGCACGTAATTCGGCGTACAGATGTGAACGACCGTGATATCCGGATCTGCCGCTATCTCATCCACGCTCGTGTAGGCGTGTTCCAGACCAAGCGCCTTGGCCGCCGCGGCGCTGCGCTCGCCGGAACTCACCAATGTTCCGCGCACCGGCACAGGCAATCGACGCAAGGCTTCGATGTGAGCCTTGCCTACAAACCCTGCCCCCACAACTGCAGCAACTTGTTTCATGGCGCCGATTCTCCTTTTCAAGGAAAAACGTGAACGAAAATTTTTTCAGACTCGCGGCATTTTACGTCAGGAACGCTTCGGAACTGCTACTCCTTATTGTGCAGGAGCGCTTCGCGTACTTTCGCCAGTTCTTTTTTCTTTTCCTTATCGACTTCGGGAAATTGCAGATCCAGGGAATCCAATGCTTCGATCGCGGCGGCCGCTACCGCCAAGCGTGTGAACCATTTGTTGTCCGCAGGAATCACGTACCATGGCGCGTGTTTCGTCGCCGTGTTCTGGATCATTTCGTCGTAAGCTTTTTGGTAGTCCTTCCAGTGTTCCCGTTCTTTCACATCCGCCATTGAAAATTTCCAGTTTTTCTCGGGCATTTCCAGGCGCTCCAGAAAGCGCTTCTTCTGTTCGCCTTTCGAAAGGTGCAGGAAAAACTTCAGTATCACCACGCCGTTTCGCGTCAGATATTCCTCGAAGTTGTTGATGTCCTCGTATCGCTTTTCCCAAATATCTTTTCCAATCAATTCTTTTGGCAGGCGCTGCGCTTCAAGCAACTCTTTATGTACGCGCACGACCAGAACCTCTTCGTAATACGACCGGTTGAAAAGGCCAAGTTTGCCGCGCTCTGGAATCGCTTTATGGGCTCTCCACAGAAATTCGTGATCGAGTTCCTCCTGCGAAGGCGCCTTGAATGCCGTAACGCTGCATCCCTGCGGATTGATCCCGGACATCACATGCTTGATGGCGCCGTCTTTTCCGGCGGCGTCCATCGCCTGGAAGATCAGCAGCAGCGCCCAGCGGTCCTGCGCGTACAGCTTTTCCTGAAGATGGGAAAGAAGTTTCACCCCGCGCTTTAGCGTCTTGATCGCCTTGTCTTTGTCTTTCAGTCCGCCCGTGTCAGCCGGGTCGTGGTCTTTCAGGCGGAAATCTTCGCCTTTCGTAACGCGAAATGGTCTTG
>QHYO01000248.1:0-558 GCA_003224135.1 Acidobacteriota bacterium
AGCGAATCTCCCGCGGAGTGGTCGGCATCGATCGATGCGACGATATCCTGCAATTCCTGTTCATAATTTTCTTCGCCTGTAATTCGAAGCACTTCCCGCGCTTCGTCAATGCGCTGTTTTTTCGCAAGCCAACGCGGGCTGCGCGGAATGCCGAACAGCATCACCAGGAAGAATGCAGCAGGAAGTGCCGCAATGCCAAGTTTCCAGCGCCACTCTGCAGCGCCAAGGTTTAAGATGCCCATAAGATAGTTAGAGAAATATGCGAGCAAAATTCCGAAGACCACGTTGAATTGAAAGAGCCCAACGAGGCGGCCGCGATATTTTGCCGGCGCAATTTCGGCGATATACATCGGACCAAGAACCGACGACCCGCCGATCGCGAGGCCGCCGATAACTCGAAATACCACGAGCGCCGTCCAATTCCAGGCAAAGCCACATCCAATCGCGGAAACAAAATAGAGTACGGCAAGGATTCGCAGACTATCGCGGCGGCCATATGCGTCACCGGGTATCCCGGCCAGCATGGAACCAACGATGGTGCCGACGAGCGCGCTCGAA
>QHYO01000248.1:575-1138 GCA_003224135.1 Acidobacteriota bacterium
ACCACAGTGTCGAAGCCGAACAGCAGTCCACCTAACGCTGCGACTACTGTGCTGCGAAGAAGGACTGAATTTAGTTGCATCGTTGGCACCTTTTCGGCAAAGTTGCGCGTCCACTTTCTGTAATCCGCACATGTGGAGAGGTCTTTGCCAGCGCGGCATTCTAGTGGATTCGGTTGTGGGGCGGGAGAACTATTTTCGAAGAGAACTTTATGAACGGCGAGCGCTCGCCTCGTTGGAATCCAGTACCAGGTGGAGTATCGTTTTCATCAGTTCATTTGGAGGTTCAGAAGTTTGCAGCGTTTCAGCTCGAATTCCCCCGCCGCGAAATATGCAAGCAACAAAAAAATGCGCACACAAGTAGGAATCATTGGAGCCGGTCCCGCTGGGCTTTTCTTGTCGCACTTGCTCGAGCGTCTGGGAATTGAGTGCGTGGTCGTTGAAATGCACAGCCGAAGGTATGTTGAAGAACGTATCCGCGCCGGAGTGCTTGAGCAAGGTACCGTTAACCTGATGCACGAACTCGGCGTGGGGGAACGCCTGAAGCGGCAGGGCCTCCAGCATGG
>QHYO01000248.1:1162-4580 GCA_003224135.1 Acidobacteriota bacterium
AAGTGCGTCACGATTTACGCGCAGCACGAAGTCATCAAGGATCTGATTGCAGCCCGGTTGGCATTGGGTCGGCCAATCCATTTCGAAGCAGAAGAGGTCACGGTTGAAGATCTGGAAAGCACATCACCGACAATTTATTTCCGTGCGAGCGGAGTTTCCGAGCAACTCGAATGCGATTTCATTGCGGGATGCGACGGATTCCATGGCGTCTGCCGTCCGTCAATTCCGGAAGGAGTGTTGAAGCTTTACGATCGAACTTATCCATTCGGGTGGCTGGGCATTCTGGCGCAAGCGCCGCCATCGTCGCACGAATTGATTTACGCATATCACGAGCGCGGGTTCGCTTTGCTGAGCATGCGCTCGCCAGAGATCAGCCGGCTCAACCTGCAGTGCGATCCGGAAGAGGACATCGAGCTTTGGCCCGATGATCGAATCTGGCAGGAATTGCAATAGCCCCTGGGTGCGGCTGGATGGAAACTGACGGAAGGACCAATCATCCAGAAGGGCTTGACCGGCATGCGCAGTTTTGTGGCAGAGCCGATGCAGTTCGGCAAGTTGTTTCTTGCGGGCGATGCGGCTCACATCGTGCCGCCGACAGGCGCAAAGGGACTCAATCTTGCCGTGGCTGATGTGAGAGTGCTGGCCCGCGCACTCGGAGAATATTACACAAATCAAAAAACGGAGCTGCTCGCTCGCTACTCGGAAATCTGCCTGCGCCGCGTGTGGAAAGTCCAACGATTCTCCTGGTGGATGACGTCCCTGCTGCACCGTTTTGCAAATGACAGTCCGTTTGATCAGCGGCGCCAGATCGCCGAACTCGATTACGTCACCAGTTCTCGCGCTGCCGCGCAGACGCTAGCAGAAAACTACGTCGGATTGCCGATGGAGGGCTGAGGCAAGGAATTTACGCCGTCCAGCGACGCCCTAGTTCGAGGGCAATCACGCGTAGCTAGGCGTGATGCCAACATTCTTTTCGCTGCGTTCGCGCACAATTCGCTCGAGATAGCCGCTCTGCCGGAATGTCTGCAGAGGATCGTCGGGCAGACCTTTCGCCCTGCGCCATTCCTTTACGATAGAACGCGTGTCCTGCCAGAATGCTCCGCGCAAAGTCTCTTCTGCGTCGACAAGCGAACATTGCTCCTGGAATTTCCCCAGCTGCTCGTGATTCACGAGAGCAGCACGTGCGTACAACTCCTGCGCCGTGCAGACAGTTTGAATCATCGCCTCAATTTTCCCTTTTAGGTTGTGGCTTTGATCCACCATGTACGCAATGTCCGCCCTTCTGCCTTCTTCCCATTCGAACATCTGGATCTCGTGGAATATGCGGAACACCTGATACGGGTCTATAGACCCCAAGGTCAAGTCGTCGTCCGCGTACCGGCGGTCATTGAAATGAAAACCCCCGATCATGCCACGGTGGAGCAGCCACGCGACAATCTGTTCGATATTCTGAGCTTGATAATGATGGCCGGTGTCCACTAGAACAAATGCCTGCGGGCCCGCTTCTTTCGCTAAGAGATACGCCATCCCCCAATCCGCCACATCCGTATGGTAGAAGGCGGGCTCAAACGGCTTATATTCAAGGAGCAAGCGCTGGCCGGGCTTAAGTGCCCTATGAATCTCTTTCAGGCTTTCTTCGAAGTATCCGATCCTCTTGCGTATGTTCTGCGAACCGGGATAGTTGGAGCCATCCGCAAACCAGGGAGAAACATCCCTGGACTTCAAAGCGTCGGCAATCGCAACACAGTCCAGAATGTGGCTGACCGCCATTCGGCGAACATTTGGATCGGGATTACCGACGGACCCGTATTTGTATTCCTGATTTTGAAAGGTGTTCGGATTGATCGATCCCGGGCGGATCCCGAATTTCTTGCTCAGCTTTTCTACTTCGCTTACGTCTCTGAGGCCATTAGGAAGATCCCATTGCACGTGCAAGGCAAGAGTAGGACAAGCGCCCGTGATGGAGTGCACCTGAGCGGCATCGCTAAATTTCTCCTGAACCGTTGTGGCGGCACCGGGTTGAACGAATTTTCCAAAGCGGGTGCCCGTATTGGCAAAGCCCCATGATGGAAGTTCGACCTTCAGTCGGTCCAAGGCCGTGCAGGCTACTTCAATCAATTTGTCCTTCATCGTCTGGTCTCCGTTTGGCTTACCTTGGTGCGCACATCGAGTTCCCTTGATGGTTGATGCTCATCCCTTAAAATCGGCGGGAAGTCGAACGACATTGTCTGCGCAATTTCTGCAACGCTTGCTGCGGTCACGTCGTGTGATGAACTCCCGTCGTTTACGAGCGTCGCCATCTGAATAGCGAAGTTACCAACCGTTGTGCTTTCGCTTGAACCGGGGATGACTTCGAGCCCGCTGTATTCCGCTGTCAACCGGTTTAGGAACGCGTTCTTGCTCCCGCCGCCAACGATGAACAGACGCTTGAGCTTTTTCCCCGTAATCTCAGTGATCGCAGATAGCACCTGGGCATAACGCCGGGCGAGGCTGTGAAAAATCGTATTCGCCAGCAACGGAATTCCCCGGCTGTCAGGTAAGAACGATTCATGGCCTGCGCGGTTGCACTGCGCGTTGATCTTGCCAAGCATCTTGCCGGGCAGTAGCAATTCGGGGTCGTCTACGTCTATCAAAACTTGCGGTTGCGGCAGCAGAGCGCATTGTCGGACAAGATCCTGTAAGGTCCAATGCTCACCGAGACGTTCCCATTCATCCATGCACTGCTGGAGGAGCCACATGCCATTCACATTTTTGAGAAAACAGGTCGTTCCGCCGACGCCTCCGAGGTTGGTGAAGTTCAATTCGCAAGCCTCTTCTGTAATGCACGGGGAATCCAGCACCGTTCCTACAAGCGACCACGTACCAGAGCTGATAAAGGCCCAGTCTTGGCCCCTGGCCGGAATCGCAGCAATCGCAGATGCTGTGTCATGGCAGGCGGGCACGATCAAGCGCGTGCCGCAAAAAGCAGGCAGCGTGCTCAGTGGCCCGCTGAGCGTTCCTACAACGGACCCCGTGGGCACAATTTCAGGCGCGGCCGCCCTCTCTAAGCCGGTCGCCCGAAAGATCTCATCACACCAGTCGCTTGTTCCGAGCGTCACCAACTGCGTGTGCGTAGCGTTTGTATACTCGGACACCGGTTTCCCGCCAAGGAGATGCGTGATGTATTCGGGAAGATTCAGCCAACGGGAGCCGGAATCGATGCCTGCCAGCTTGTCGGCGTAAAGCTGGTAGAGCGTGTTCAAGCTCAATAGTTGTATTCCTGTAAGTGAGTAGAGCCTGTCCGGGGAAATGAGGCGGTGAACTTCCGCCATTGCATTTGCCGTTCTCTCGTCCCGATAACAAAATGGATTCCCGAATGGGCTGCCGTCACTCCGCAGGCGCACATAGTCCACAGCCCACCCGTCCACTCCGATCGATG
>QHYO01000004.1:0-19489 GCA_003224135.1 Acidobacteriota bacterium
GCGACGATCGCGGCCGTTCTGCCTTCAAGATTTTCGGAGGCCGGATTTAGTGGCGTACGCTGGACGGAAATTTTGGCCAGTTCGGCGGCAGCCGGGCTTTTGATTATTGCGATCAGCCTCAGCGCACATGCCCTAAGCGCAAAATTTTCAGGAAGCCATGGCCGTGCTCTGCAAACGCTCTCGAGTATTCCGAAGAGTTCGCACCTTGAACCCGTACGTGTCTTGCCCGAACCTCATATAAGATGTTAAGGTAACAAATTCGCAATAAGCCGCTGCGCGCTGTAAGGATAACAATCGGCAGGGGATATCTGCACCGGCAGCAAGAGATTTCCAGGCCGGGACCGGTAGAAATCAAATTGTCATACGCATTGCAGATGAGTGAGCTCACGCGAGTCGCGCGCCGTTAGGCACAGGCCCGCCATGTCAGACATTTCTCCAACTCTAAGTACGCACCAGACCCGCACCGTCGCGGGCCATCCGGTGTATTGGCGTGTCGAAGGCTCGCTCCTCGAGCTCAGCGCGCTCCGCCAGGTCGAACGATGGCGGCGCAGGGCGGGTATGAGTTTGATGACCCTCCTGCGCCCTGCTGCCTATCTCGCCGGGCGAACCCTTGCTACACGGCTGCTTTATACGCTGCTGCGCGGTGTGACCCGCGACCGCCTCGATCTTCTCGGTGAAGAATATTTCGAATATTTCTTGAAGCCACGGCTACGGAGAAAAGCCGTGGAAGCTCTGCAGCACGCACAAAGCAAAGGCCAGCAAATTGTGCTTATCGGGCAATCCCTTGACCATGTCCTTCGGCCTTTGGCGCGGCACTTGGGTGTCGAGTGCTTCGTCGCCAACCGTATGGAGTTCCGTGACGGCGTCGCAACTGGCCGTTTGCTCTTGCCTGTGGTGCGCCCTCGTGGACCCTTCGCCTGGATTGCTTCAGGCGATGTGGATGGCCGCGTTAGAGAAGCCGCCCTTCTTTCTCAACTCGGCTTCGAGGAACTGGCCCAACTTGCAGCCGCGACACAGCCGACGCGGCGTAGCTTCGCCGTAAACGCGCCTGCCGTCGTGCCTTTCGAAACTGCTCCCCGTGTGGACAGGCTCAGCGTCCGCCGTACACTCGCCGGGAAACACATTCTGCTGATCGGTGTGACCGGATTCATCGGCAAGGTCTGGATGGTGGACTTGCTCGAGCAGATTCCGGACATCGCCAAAATCACGCTCTTGATTCGCCGCAATCGCACCACCACGGCGCAGCGCCGCTTTGAGAAAATTGTAGAGGAGTCTCCGACGCTCGATGGCTTGCAGAGACAATACGACACGAAACTTGGCGACTTCCTGCGCAAGAGGATCGAAGTTGTTGAAGGAGACGTGAGCCAGCCGGGCCTCGGGCTGGAAGAGAGCGTGCGGCTGCGTTTGTCTCGCTCGCTCGATCTCGTCGTGAACAGCGCGGGTCTGACGGATTTTAATCCCGATCTGCGCGATGCGATCTCATCCAATGTCGAGTCCGCCGAGCATCTTCTGAACTTTATTCGCGCAAGCGACCACGCCGCGCTAGTGCATCTTTCGACTTGCTACGTCGTCGGAATGCGCGACGGGCGCGTGGCCGAAGGGCTGCGCGAAAATTACAATCCTGGAAACGTCAAGAATTTTGACGCCGAGCGGGAAATCGCGTCTTTGCGCGAAATGATTCAGCACATCGAAGAGCGCTCAGAAAGTCCCGAACTCACGCGGGCTTTGCGTCGCCAGGCCCTTGGCCGCGGCGCGGATGATAGCGGCGTAACCGCCGGCGAACTGGAAGGCGTTCTGAGACGCAATCGCAGTCGCTGGGTAAGAAACAAGCTCGTGCGCGTTGGCATGCGGCGCGCGCAATATCTCGGCTGGCCCAACACCTATACGTTCACCAAAAGCCTCGGCGAATCAATTCTTGCACGGCGCGGCAAGGATCTGCCGATCGCCGTTGTTCGCCCGTCCATTGTCGAAAGTTCCAGGCAAAGTCCGTTCAGCGGATGGAATGAGGGCATCAATACTTCCGGGCCGCTTTCCTATCTGCTGGGCACGAATTTCCGGCAACTTCCGTCCAACGCGAAAAAGTGTCTCGATGTCATTCCCGTTGATATGGTGTGCCGTGGCATGACGCTGATCGCCGCTGCGCTGATTGAGCGCAAGAACGCGCGAATGTATCAGCTCGCGACTTCCGGCATCAATCCCTGCGATATGGGCCGCAGTATCGAACTGACCGGCCTCGCTCACCGCAAACATTACCGCACGCAGCAGGGAATCGAGCATTGGCTCAAAGTGAAATTCGAAACCATTCCTGTTTCGAAGCAGCGCTACGAACGTTTGTCCATTCCGATGCAAAAGGCTGTGGTATCCGGAATCAATCGCTTTGCAGAAAAACTCAGCATGAAAAAGCCGCCGCTGGCCAAGGCGGAGCGAGACCTGAACCGCGCCGAAAAACTGATCGAACTTTACGAACCCTTCATCCTTCACAACGAACACGTATTTGAATGCGAAAACGCGCGGCTTCTTTCCGCCGTGCTTCCAGACGACGAACGCAGCGCGTTTGCCTTCGAGCCCGAAGCGATCGATTGGTGGGATTACTGGATCAACATCCACGTTCCCGCCCTGCGGCGCTGGTGCTACCCGTTGATGGAGGGCCGCCCTCTCGAATCGCGTCCTCCACGCGATTTGGGCTGGGGGCCCGAACCCTCCGCAGCGGCAGCCGTGGCCCACTCCGGGGAGAATCGCTAAGCCGTTATGGCGATTTTTCTCACTGGCTCAACCGGGTATCTCGGGAGCTACCTCGCCGCCGGATTGTTTCGCGGCCATCGCGATTCGCTGAATCTGCTTGTGCGCGCGAAAAGCCAGCAGGAAGCGCGCGAACGCCTCTGGCAATCTCTCCAGCTGCACATGAACTTCGCTGAATTTCAGGAACACGCTGGGAGCCGCGCGCAAATTTTCCTCGGCGATCTCACCGATCAGGAATTCGGCCTTGTGCATGACGAATATCAAAACCTTATCCAATCGACTGATTCGCTGATTCATTGCGCAGCTTCCCTGAACCGCAAATCAGAAAAGCAATGCCTCAACGTGAATTTGCGTGGAACACTCGAAGTAATTCAGCTGGCGCGTCGCGCGCATGACCATCACGGCCTGCGGCGCTTTTCACATGTCTCCACGGTAGCCGTTGCAGGTACGCGCCAGGACGAAGTCGTTCAGGAAGACACCGCCATCGACTGGACGCGCTCGGATTACGATCCCTACGCTCGCACGAAGAAGTTCTGTGAACACATGGTTCATCAATTGCTCCCCGATGTCTCGCGCACAATTTTTCGTCCGGCGATTGTGCTGGGCGCCAGCCGCCGCCCTGAAACCACGCAGTTCGATATGGTCCAGGCATTCAGCGTGCTCGCAAGCTTGCCGTTTCTGCCGCTTCGCCCGGCGGATCGTATCGATATTGTGCCTGCGGATTACGTCGGCAAGGCCATCGTCAGCATTCATCAGAAGGACGCGCCCGCCTATCCGCGATATCACCTTTCCTCCGGGCTCAGAAACTTACCGCGAATTGACCGACGCGCTCGCGCGAGCTGGCGGTTCGCGCCCGACCTACCTGCCTTCGCTGGGCGGACCTTTTTCCGGAACGATGAATTGGCTCTCGCACAAGAAAAACAATCTGGGACGCGGTGCTTCGCTCCTCAAAGTTTTTTGGCCGTATCTTGTCTGGAACACGGTCTTTGAGAATTCGCGCGTGGTCGAAGAACTTGACGGCGAAACTCCCGCGAAATTTTCTTCGTACGCCCACCCGCTCTTGAAATAGGCACAGGCGCATGACCGATTTTCTTCTGGTCGCGTGGGTAAGCATTCTGATCGAGTTGACCCGGCTGCAATGGATGTTGGGCGGCGGTGAAAGCTGGCAGCCTGGCGAAAAGTTGAAGTTACTTTTTGCAGGCTACAACGGTACGCGCAATACCGGCTCGGACGTTCGCGTTAACGAAATGCTTCGCCAGATCCGTCACATCCTCGGTGCGGAAAATGTCGATTTCAGCGTGATGACGCAAAATTTCGACCGCACCAAAGGCTACTTTGCAGGCACGCGGCAGGTCTTCCTTCCCGACGTTTTCCCGCCCTTCCTCTACCGCGAAACTCGCAGCAATCACGGCGTCGTCGCCTGCGAAGGCTCCATGTTCAAGAGCAAATTCGCCAATGCGCTGACCACCATGATGATTGGTTCGCTCGGGTTCGCGTCTTCAGAAAATAAACTGTCCATTGGCTACGGCGCTGAGGCAGGCCACATGGACTCGCTCATTGAAAGAATGTGTGCGCGCTACGTCCACCATTCGCTGGTCATTACGCGAAATGTGGAATCGCAAGCTGTGCTCGGCAAACTCGGCATTTCCACCGAACTCGGAACCGACACCGCCTGGACCTTCGAACCGCAGCCCGACGCTTACGGCCGCAAAACATTGCGCGATGCCGGTTGGGACGAAAAAACACCCGTGCTGGTTCTTTGCCCGATTCATCCTTTCGTGTGGCCGGTGAAAGCGTCGCTTGCAAAATATGTCGCGCGCATCACCACCGGAGCCTACAAAGAAAGCCAGTATCGCACGGTCTATTTCCACGAATCCGGTGCCGAAGCGGATCGCAAGTACAAACACTACATCGATGGATTTGTCAGCTCGACACGCGCGTTTCGGCAAAAGCATCGCGTGTTCACCGTCCTTGTCGCCACGGAGCGCCTCGACGCCGTCGCCTGCCGCGCGATCGCCGAACAGATTCCCGGCGTTCCTATTTTCACTTCCGATGACTACGACATGTATCAGCTCGTGGCAATTTTGCGGCAAGCCCGGTACATGGTTTCTTCGCGCTATCACGGCATCGTGACTTCGATGCCCAGCCTCGTCGCCTCTGCAGGCGTCACCATGGACGAGCGCATACGCAATCTTATGCGTGAACGCGGTCACCACAACCTTTGCATTACCGTGGACGACCCCGATCTGGGACCGAAAATGTTGCAAATGATGGAGACGCTCGTTGCGGAAACAGAATCCATCCGCGAAGGTATCGCGCAGGCCGTCGTCCGCAATTTGAAAGTGATGGCGCGCATGGGCGTGGTCTTCGAAGATCTTATGCGCTTGCAATATCCGGAGTTTCCGTTGCCTGGCGGCGTTCGTTCCTGGCAGGAGTATTTGCCACCGCTCAGCGAGAATCTCGTGCGGCTCGCACAGAAGTACGATGTCTCCGAAGCCGCTCTGGCCGCATCGAAATAATCTTCCATGCCGAATTTTTTGCAGAACATTTTTGAGCATCTGCAACGCTCACAGAGCCGCGTCGTGCTTCGCGAAGTCCACGGCGAGCAGTGGCTCTCCAAGACCGGTGCGGAGTTGCTGGCCCTCGTCGAACGCGCGCGCACTTGGCTGCGTTCTACTGGAATCAAGCCCGGGGAACGTTGTGGCCTCATCGCCACAAATTCCATTCACTGGATTGCCGTGGACCTGGCTTTGATGGCCGAAGGAATGGTTGTCGTTCCTCTGTACCATCGGCAGACCGCCGGCGAACTTGCGGCGATGTTGAAGGATTGCCAGCCTCGCCTCGTTCTGACGGGCAACGCGGATTTGAGCGACACGCTCGGCCAAGCTTGGCCCGAACTGCCGCCACTCGCCATGCTCAGTGACATTTTTTCAGCCGACGAATCAGCTCCTACTCTGTCGCGAATCCGCGAGCGTCTCGACGACGAGCTCCTGACCATCATTTACACCTCGGGGACATCAGGCGAGCCGAAAGGCGTTTGCCTCACCGTCGGGAATCTGAATCACATGACCGGCTGCACCACAGAACGCCTTGACCAACTGATGGGCACCTTGTCAGGAAAGACCACGGATCCCGACCGTATCTTTCTCTACGCGCCGATGAACTTTGCCGCGTCGTGGATGCTGATGCTTTCCGCTTTCTCGCGCGAAAGCGTCCTCACGCTTTCAACCGACCTCACGAAACTCGCCGATGAAATCCGCGTCTCCGCGCCACACTATTTCCTGAACGTGCCCACTCTTCTCGAGCGCGTGAAGCGCGGCGTCGAAGACAACATCGCCAGGCAAGCCGCGCCAATTCGCGCTCTCTATGCTCGTGCACGCAGCGCCTGGCAGCGCCAACACGTCGGCCGCGGCAAATCGCTAGACGCGTTCTGGCTGACGCTTGGTCGAAAACTCATTTTCGCAAGAGTGAAAGATCGTTTCGGCCCGAACTTGCGTACACTCATCTGCGGTTCCGCGCCGCTTGCCCCGGAAACTCAGCAATTTTTCCTCATGTTGGGAATTCCCGTGCTGCAAGCCTACGGTTTGACGGAAACCACCGCGCTGTGCACGCTTGATGATCCGCGAGTGCCTGTCGAACCCGGCTACGTCGGCCCTGCGATCACCGGAATCGAAATGAAGCTCGGCGACAACGATGAGATTGTTGTTCGAGGTCCAAATATTTTCTCCGGCTATTGGAATCGCCCGGACGAAACTGGCAAAGTTATGCAGGACGGCTGGTTTCATACTGGCGACCAGGGCGAAGTCAACGTGCGCGGCAACTGGCGCATCATCGGACGAATCAAGAATCTTCTCGTTCTAAACACCGGGCACAAATTTGCCCCCGAACCCATCGAAGACAGACTTGCCCAACTTGTGCCTAACGCTCAACAAATTGTGCTCGTGGGCAACGGTCGAGGTTATGTCTGCATGCTGGTCACGGGGAAAGTCGAGCCCGCCAGCGTCCAAGCCGCGATCGACGCTATCAACCCCGACTTGCCGCACTACCGCCAGATCCGCAATTTCAAAATTCTGCCCGATGCGTTTACTTCCGAAAGCGGTTTGCTTACGGCCAACGGTAAACTCAAGCGCGACGCCATCGCGAAACGGTATGATGCGGAGATCAACGCGATGTACGACCGAAAGGTGCCCGCATGAAATCGTTCGAGGGCCAAGCTTTGCGCTGGGAATGGCGCGACGGCGTTTTGGAACTCACGCTTGACCGCGCGCCCGCAAATGAAATCGGCACCGCAATGCTCCGCGAACTCGAACACTTTGTCGGGGCCGCAAGGCAGCTGACGACCGAGACCTCCGCCTGCGTCATCTCGAGCGCGCAAAAGAGCGGTTTTTCGGCGGGAGCTGATCTTCGCGAGCTGTATCAGGGAGCTGTTGCGCTCGATGAAAAGGATCGCAGCGCCGGAGTCCGTGAATTTCTCGAGCGCATCCATTCCGTCCTCAACTGGCTCGACGAAGCTCCGTTTGTCACCATCGCCGCCGTCCACGGAGTTTGTTTCGGCGGGGGTCTCGAACTCGCTCTCGTCTGCGATGTGATCATCGCTGACAAGATGGCCCGCTTCGCTTTCCCCGAACTGCGCCTCGGACTCATCCCTGGTTTCGGGGGCATTCCGCGCCTGAAGCGCGATCTTGGCAACGGCTTCGTGCGCGACCTCCTGCTGACGGGCCGCAGCGTCAATGCCACTCGAGCGCAAGCGGTGGGTCTCGTGTCCCAGCTTGCGGCCGAAGGTGAAGCACTTAAGCTGGCCAGGGCCACCGCCTCGCAAATCACAAAATTCGACGCCGGCACGCGCGTCGCCGCAAAAAAGTTCATCAAGCCTATCCCCCGCGAAGAGCTTCGCCGCGAAGTCGAAATTTTCTGCGAACTCTTTACTGGCCCCGCTGTCATGGCCGGCCTCAAAAAATTTGTCGAAAATACCAGCCCCATGCCCTACCAACCCTAGGCGTCACATCTGACCTGCTCGAATGAGCGGGTTCCTCCTAGCCGAACGGCGGATGTAATCCTCCCTGCACATGTCGCATCTTGTTCATGGAGGTGCGGAATGTCTGAAGCACTCATCGAACTATCGAACGCGCTGGCCGCGGCAACAGCGCGCGCGGCGGCACACACTGTGGCGGTCCATGCCAGTCCACGAGGATCTACAAGCGGCGTCGTCTGGCGCGCGGGAATTATCGTCACAGCGGAACACGCCTTGCGAAGCGACGAAGAGATTCGCATTACCCTGCCTGATCAACGTCCCGAACACCGTGTTGTCTCCGCCACCCTTGTAGGAAGAGATCCAACAACGGATTTGGCGGTTCTGAAATGTCCGGAGGCCGTTGCGCCGGTGTCTGCTTTTGGCGACCCCACGGCGCTCGCAGCGGGACACTTGGCGCTGGTCGTTGGACGCACGCGCGCATCCGGTCCAGTCGCGGCGCTCGGGGCCGTCAGCCTCGCTGTCGCTGAGCGCAGGCACTGGGGAGGAACCACTCTGTCGCCGTATCTCCGGCTCGACATTGGATTGCAGCCAACCGCGATCGGAGGAGCCGTCGTGGACGCCCGTGGCGGCGTCATTGGCATTGCGACACCCAAGTTTGCCCGCTTCGGCGCCATCGCGATTCCCACCGCCACGGTGAACCGCGTCGCTGATGTGCTGCTTAGCAAGGGCCACGTTCCCAGGGGTTACCTTGGGGTAGGCTTGCAACCCGTGCGTCTGCCTTCGGAGCTTTCGGTTGCAGCGGAACGAAAAGGAAAAACCGCGAACATTGTTCTGGATGTGGCCCCTGAAAGTCCGGCGCACAAGGCTGGCATCCTGATCGGTGACCTTCTTCTTTCACTCGACGGCCACGAAGTGCATCATCCTGGTGATGTTCATTCGATTCTCGGCCCCGATTCGATCGGGAAGACGTTTGTCGTGCAGTTGCTGCGCGGTGGTGAGCTCCGCGAAGTCCGCATCAGTGTCACCGAGCGGCCCAATGGAGCGGAGTGACATGGCGTTCGCGGCATTCGGTGAAGTGGCGGAGCGTTTGCGTCGCTCCACAGTTCTGATTCACAGTGGCCCCAGTGGAAGCCGAAGAGCAAGTGGAAGTGGTTCCGGCGTAATTTGGTCTAGCACAGGCCTGATCGTCAGCAATGCTCACGTTGTGCCTGGTTCTCATGCACGCGTGCAGCTTTGGGACGGCCGCGGATGCGAAGCGCAAGTCACCGATCGCGATCCTTCGTGTGATCTTGCAGCCCTGCGTGTCATGGCGGAGGATCTGCCTTCAGTTTCGATCGCAGATTCCTCTCGCGTTCGCGTCGGTGAATTGGCGCTCGCCATAGGAAATCCGCTTGGATTCGTGGGTGCTCTTTCCACCGGCGTGGTTCACGGCGTCGGTCCCGTGCGCGGATTGGGCCCTTCCACCTGGATACAAGCGAACGTGCGCCTAGCCCCTGGAAACTCCGGCGGGCCCTTGGCAAACGCCTCCGGCGAGGTGATTGGAATCAACACAATGGTCGCGGGTGGGCTGGCACTTGCGATTCCCGGCAATGCGGTGAAAAGCTTTCTCAACACCGGCGCTTCCGCCGCGTGGCTCGGAGCGAGCGTTTATCCAGCGCGGATTCCTTCCCGTGAAAAAAAGCTTTTTGGCCTTGTTGTTCTGGAAATTCAGCAGGGAAGTCCTGCGGCAACTGCCTCTCTGTTGCCCGGAGACATTCTGCTTGGTACAGAAGAACAAAGGTTCGCGAGTGTCGAAG
The DNA here is from genome assembly GCA_003224135.1 of Acidobacteriota bacterium. Lineage (GTDB taxonomy): Bacteria > Acidobacteriota > Terriglobia > Acidiferrales > UBA7541 > Acidiferrum. Next base: position 9,508 of record QHYO01000004.1, read on the forward strand.
ACCTGCGCCTCCTTCTGGAAGGATCGGGTACGCGTCAGGTGCGTCTCGAATTCTTGCGCGGAAACTACGACCGCATTCGTAAAGTAACTCTGTTACTAGGCGGCGTTCGACGGCCAGCGCAGGCCCAGGCCGCATGATCCCAAGCCATGATCAAGGTCATCATCACCGCCGAATCGGCCCTGTCGCGAAGGGGAATCGAGCTGCTTCTCCGTGGACCGGGCATTGAAATCATGGCGAGCGTCGCATCGCTCTCTGCGCTTGTTGCGGAACTAGAACAACAAGATGGCGTCGAGCTCGTCATCTCGACCGCGGATCTGGCGCATTTCGCGGCCTTACTACAGCAGGTAAGCGAGGCAGATGTATTCCGTGAGTTGCCCGTTGTATTGCTCGCTGAACTCCCAGATCCGCAAACAACCGCACGAGCCTTGCGCATGGGTGCGCGCGCCGTTTTGCCCGCGGAGATGCGGAGGCCCCAGCTTCTGGCAGCGCTCGACGCGGTTTCGCATGGACTTGTCGTCACCATGCCCGCGGAAACCGAAGCCATCATTTCCACGTCGCGAAGCTCAGCGTCCCGAACGCCTGCCTTGTCGACGCCCACGTTCGCAACGAATGAAGTTGAGGAACTCCTCGAGCCGTTGACTCCACGCGAACAGGAAGTGCTGCGCATGCTTGCCCTGGGTCTCGCCAATAAGGAAATTGCTTCGCGGATGAACATTTCCGAACACACTGTGAAGTTTCACGTGGCGGCAATCCTGGGAAAGCTGGGCGCAGCCAGTCGTACCGAAGCCGTGGCCATCGGCATTCGCAATGGGCTGATCCTCCTTTGAAATCCAGCGGAAGCGGCAGCCAACGATTTTTCTTCTCTCTTCCGGGATGATAAATTAACAGGGTATGCCCACCCTGGAACAAACCACTCAGGAAGTGCTGAATCTCGCCACCACGCACTTCAAACTCCCCCTCGGCGCACTCTCGCCCGAGGACGATTTTTTCAAAAAGCTTGGCATCGACAGCCTCCAGACTCTCGAACTGCTCTCCCGCATCGAAAATCACTTCGGTATCGAACTGCCCGACTACGAAGTCCAGGGCGTAAGTGACTTCAAAACTCTCGCCGAACGCATCCAATCCCGCCTGTAATGCTCGACCTCGCAAAGTATTCCTCCATCGGCGCGGCCCTGAAAGACGCGATGTCGCGTTTCGCGGATGAAGTCTGCCTGATTGAAGCCGATCGCGAGCGCGAAAAAGAACGACTCACCTACCGCGAATTCAATTCGCGCGCTCTGCCGCTGGCTCGCGCGATGCAGGACGCGGGTTTCGCCGGGAGCGACCGCGCCAGTATCATCATGACCAATCAGTCTAAGTGGCTGATTTCGGCGTTCGCTGTTTTCTACTCCGGCGGAATTTTGGTGCCGCTCGATTACAAGCTCACGCCGGTAGAGCAGTGGCAACTTCTGCAGCATTCCGGCGCAAAAATTCTCGTCACCGAATATCCCATCTGGCGGCAACTCAGCGCATCGCCTGGCCGCGCCACTGCCCCCAATATTCAAGCCGTTCTGGTTACAGAAGCACCGCCGAATGCGGACCTTGCCGGCGCACAGCGCTGGGAAGCGCAACTCCAGAAAGAAGGGAAGAGCAATGCCGCGCCCGCCTTCGTTCCGCGTGAACGCAAAGACATCGCGTCAATCGTGTATTCCTCTGGCACCGGTGGCCGCCCCAAGGGCTGTACGATGACGCACGAAAATTATCTCGAGCAATGCCTTGCGCTTACTTCGCTTTATCCGTTCTGGCCAGGCGTCCGCTACCTCAGCATTCTTCCGACAAATCACGCGATTGATTTTATGGTCGGCTTTTTCGGTCCGTTCACCTGCGGAGCCTGCGTTGTTCACCTGCGAACACTTCGTCCGGAATTCGTGCGCGATGCACTCACACGCTACAAAATCACTTACGTCAGCCTCGTTCCTCTCGTCCTGAAAAATCTTCAGAAAGGCCTGGAAGCCCGTTTCGCCGAACTGCCTCCAGGCAAACGAAAAGTGTTTAACTTTCTCGTTTCTGTGAACAAGGCGCTCACGAAGAGCCAGCCGCGTCTCTGGCTCAGCCGCCGCCTTTTAAAACAAGTTCATGCGGGATTTGGTGGCGAACTCCGGGGATCTCGGCATCCCCGTCGCCAATGGCTACGGCCTCACCGAGGCCGGCACGGCTATCACCGTGAACGATCTCAAGCCATTTCGCGCGGACACCGTTGGCAAGCCGCTTCCGGGCATGGAAATCAAGATCGTCGACCCCAGTGAGGATGGCGTCGGTGAAGTGTACGTCCGCAGCAAGACAGTCATGTCCGGCTATCTCAACGAGCCGGAGCTTACCGCCGAGGCGATCGTGGATGGCTGGCTGCGCACCGGTGACCTCGGCAAGTTCGACGCGCAAGGACACCTGCATCTCAGCGGCCGCAAGAAAAACATGATCGTCACCGAGGAAGGGAAGAACATTTACCCGGAAGACATCGAAGCCGTGTTCGAAAGCCTGCCGGTAAAAGAATTCTGCGTCTTTGCGGCAAACTACATCTGGCCCCGGCGCTCCATGGTTGGCGAACAACTCATCATCGTCATTCGCCTTGCGCAACAATCGCCTGCTGAATTACAAACGTATCCATGGCATCGTGCTCCACGACGAAGACTTCCCGCGCACTGCCTCGCTCAAAATAAAACGAAACGAACTCGCCGAACGCCTCGCCAAACTTGACCGCAACCGCGTTATACTCCCGCTCTAGTCCCCATGGCCTCGCCCAAAGACCGTTTCTTCGCCATCGTTAATCCTGCCGCAGGTGGCGGCAAATCCGCGAAGCTCGCCGGCCCGGCGCTTGCACGCCTACGCGCAAAACGCCTGCACATCGACGTCATCGCTTCAACCGGCCCTGGTCACGCCGTGCAACTTGCGCGCGAAGCATACAGCCAGGGCTATCGCCGGTTTCTAGCCGTGGGCGGCGACGGCACTGCGCATGAAATTCTCAACGGAGTGTTTGCGCGCAATCCCGCAGCGGAGCGCATCGCTCTGGGATTTCTTCCTCTCGGCACTGGTAATTCGTTTTTGGATGCGCTTTTCGCAAATCGCACTCGTCCCGTGGACTTGGTCCGCCTCACGCATGCTTCCGGCGAAATTTATTCCTTCAACATCCTCAGCGTCGGATTCACCGCGGACGTCGGCGCGCTCAGCAACCGCGTATTTAAACCGCTGGGCCATCTCGGCTATTTATTCGGCGTGTTCGTTGGACTTGTACAACTCAAACGCCGCGCTTTCGTCTTACGCTCGGATGACGAAACGGAATGGGATACACGCCGCAGCCTTTTCCTCACTTTCAACAACAGCAAGTACACCGGCGGCACCATGCTTATCGCTCCCGATGCCGATCCTTCCGACGGCTTTATCGAATTCGTCCGTTGGGGACCGATTGGTCGCTTCGGCTTGCTGCGCATGTTGCCGCGCTTGTATAGCGGCACGCACCTCAATCACCCCCTCGCCTCGCGCAGATCCGTTAAGCACGTCGAATTCAATATTCCTGTTCCTGTGGACGTTCTGATCGACGGCGAAATCTTTTCGCTGGAGTGCAAAACCCTGGATATCCTGCCGTCCGCCGTGGATATCTACATATGAAGCGCGCATGGTACGTTCTTCGCAGCGCACTTCTCTGGGCCGTGAGTCTTCTACATTTCGCGATTGTCGTCCCAGCCCTGATCGCGTTGGCCATCGCATTTGATCCCAAGAGGCACGACTGGCTCCAGCGCACCTTTTGCCGTCGCATCATGTTGTTTGCGGGCGCAAAGATTCGCGTCGTTCGCTCGCCTGGCTTCGATCCGAAGAAAACCAGTTTCTTCGTGTCGAATCACGTCAATCTTTTCGATCCTTTCGCCCTCTATTGCGCGATTCCACAATTTGTTCGCGGCTGGGAACTCGAATCGCATTTTGAAATTCCGATTTACGGCTGGCTGATGAAGCGCTTCGGAAACGTTCCCGTGCCGGACGTGCGCCGTCCCGCGGATCTCAGGCGCATGTGGCGTCTCACTCGTGATGCCATCAACAGTGGCACCAGCCTGATCGTTTTTCCGGAAGGCAAACGCACCCGTGATGGCCACGTCGACGAATTTCAGGATGGCGCATTCCGCGTCGCCCAGCAACTGGAAATTCCCATCGTGCCGGTCAGCATTGTCGGCTCGTTTCAGCATCATCGCACCGGCCATTGGATGTTCTGGCCTGCTGCTGTAACGATTCATCTGCACGACACGGTCGACACCACGGGCATGAGCAAAGAGGAAGTTCCAGGATTACGCGCTCGGATTCGGGAGTCAATAAGCGGACCTGTTGAAGAATCGCTGGTAAATGGCGCTAAAGAAAAATCTCGCCCCGCCGAAGAAAAAGTTACAAGCTGATGCGAATTCCCGGAAGCGTGCGTCCCGCTCTCGTTTCTTGCCACGTAAAAACAATTCGGTGAATGACGGTAATCGTCGAAACCACCGCGATCACCCACAACACCGGCGCCATTCGGTTGAAGACGCCGCCGATGATCAGCAACACCAGCCGCTCGGGCCGTTCCATGAATCCGGCCTTGCACAGTGGTATTAGCGACTCTGCCCGCGCTCGCGCGTAGCTCACCATTACGGAGCCCGCAGTCGCCACTGCCGCCAGCACCACGTACGGCGTTCTTCCGCTGACCGAGTAGTAGACCAGCAGCCCCATATACAGCGCCATGTCGGCGTAACGATCGAGCGTCGAATCATAGAACGCACCGAACGCGGTGACGCGATTCTGCCGCCGAGCCACTTGCCCGTCCAGCATGTCCAGAAAGCCCGCGAAAAAAATAATCGTAGCGCCGAGAAAAAATTTGCCGACCGCGAAGCTTGCCGCCGCCCCGAAATTCACTACCAGCCCCAGGAACGTCAATACGTTGGGATTGATTCCCGTGGCCGCGATTGCGCCCACGATTCTGTCCAGCAGCCATTTGCTGCCGGTTCCGATTGCTCCGGTGAGTGTCGCCATTTATGGGTGGGAAGAGGCGTGCTCTTATCTAAACACGCATCTCCGGTATCGTACCGCAGGCTTGCAGCCGTCCGCAAACCAGTGGTTTCATCAGGCCAAATTGGAAATCGAATCTGTGCCAGTGCTTTGTTGCATCGGTTCTTTTGCATTGACGTTCAACCGCGCAAGAGCATAGAGTCGCTAAAACTAACTTATAGGCACATCCCTTGATCACTGAACTCGACCGAAGACACTTTCTATCCCGTGGACTTGCCGCCGTTGGCGCAACATGGACCGCTGCGCATTGGCCCGCGGTTCTCTCGGCGGCGGAGCGCGCTCACAAGGCCGCTGCCTCCCCCGAAGCGCAAAAATTCGAATTCTTCACGCCTGCGGAAGGCAAGGAAATCGAAGCGCTTGCTTCCTGTATCATTCCGAGCGACGGCACCCCCGGTGCGCGCGAAGCCGGCGTCGTCTATTTCATCGACCGCGCCCTGGTTACCTTTTCCGTTGAGGACCAGAAAACGTATCGCGAAGGGCTGCCCGAACTCCAGAAGCGTGTCACAGAACTTTTCCCTGGTGTGGCACTGTTTTCCGCGGCAACGCCCGACCAGCAGGAAGCCGTTCTTGAATCACTCGACGAAGCTGGCGCGAAAGCAGCTCCACAGCGCCCGCAGCGGCTTCGCTATCGGCGCAGTGCCGCCGCACAACCTCTTTTCGAAGTTCTTCGCGTGCACACCATCGCCGGATTTTTGATCGATCCAGAAGTCGGACGCAAAGGCAATCGCGATGGCCTCGGCTGGGCGGTGATCGGTCGCGAGCCGGGACACGGCTTCCAGCCGCCTTTCGGCTTTTATGACAAAAATTATCCCGGCTGGCAGGCCGCTCCCGCCGCTCTCTCCGCAAAAAAGGACGCCGACAAGCAATGAAGATCGATCAGCCCAAGTACAAAACTTCCGATGCCGTGGACTTCGTCATCGTGGGGTCCGGCGCCGCGGGCGGCGTGCTCGCCAAAGAACTTTCCACCAACGGCTTCAGCGTCGTCGTCCTCGAACAAGGCCCGTACCTTACCGAAGCCGATTTTTCTCACGACGAAATCAAAGTTCTGCACGAAGACCTGCTCACCAATCATCCCAAACTGCAGCCCAACACCTTTCGAAAAACGCCGCAGGATACTGCCAAGCCGCAGCGCGCTCTTGTCTATGGCCGCGCCGTCGGCGGCACTAGCAACCATTTCACTGCGAATTTCTGGCGCTTCCATGAAATCGACTTCAAGGAACGCAGCAAAGTCGGGCCCATCGCCGGTTCCACTTTCAGCGACTGGCCCATCACCTACGCCGACCTCGAGCCCTACTACAGCAAAGTTGAGTGGGAGGTAGGCGTTTCCGGTCTTGCTGGCGCCAGCCCGTTTGATCCGCCGCGTTCGAAGCCTTATCCCATGCCGCCGCTTCCCGTAAAAGGTTCTGGCGTTATCTTTGAACGTGCCGCGCGCAAGCTTGGCTGGAATCCGTTTCCCGCGCCCATGGCTATTCTTTCGCAGCCGCGTCCGGGACGCAGTGCCTGCGTCAATTGCGGGTTTTGTCTTGCCTTCGGTTGTGAAGTCAAAGCCAAATCGAGTTCTCTTGCCAGCATGATTCCGCTCGCCGAACGTTCCGGCAAATGCGAAATTCGCCCCAACAGCTATGTCCACAAAATTGAAGTGGACGAACGCGGGCGCGCGACCGGCGCCGTCTACTTCGACGAAAAGAAAAACGTCCATCTGCAAAAGGCGAAAGCCGTCATTCTGTCAGCGAATGGCGCGGAAACGCCGCGGCTGCTCCTGCTTTCCGCCTCAAACAAATTTCCGGATGGCCTTGCCAATTCCAGCGGCTACGTCGGCAAGAATCTGATGTTTAACACCAGCGCCGTTTCCGTCGGCGTTTTCGACGAACAGCTCAACGACTACAAAGGCTTTGCCGTCAGCCGCATTCTGCACGATTTCTACGAGCTCGACGCCAACAAGGTTGGCTTCCACGGCGGCGGCGGTCTCGACGCCCGCTTCGACATGACGCCGATCGGATTTGCTCTAGGCGCTTTGCCTGCCGGAACTCCGCGCTGGGGAAAACAGTTCAAGGCTGCTCTTGCCAACAATTTCACTCGTACTTTTGAAGTGTTCGGCCACGGCACATCGTTGCCCGTGGAAAATAATAGTTTCTCCGTCGACTCCGATGTGAAAGATGCGTGGGGGCTTCCCGCTCTCCGCCTCACTTACAAAGATCATCCCGATGATCTAAAACTCGCGCACTGGCTTGCGGATCGTTCAACGGAACTTCTCGACGCCGCCGGTGCGAAGCAAAAATGGACTTTCCCCATCGACGAGCAGCAGTTCGGCGTCCACCTGCTCGGCACCTGTCGCATGGGCAATGATCCCAAGGCTTCCGTTATAAACCCTGATCACCAGACTCACGACGTAAAAAATCTTTTTCTCTGCGATGGCAGCAGCCTCGTGACCTCCGGCCGTGGGCAACCCACGATGACCATCATGGCCCTGGCCTTCCGCGCCGCCGACCGCATCATGGCCCTGGCCAAGCAAGGCGACCTCACCGCCTAGTTGGTGCATCTAGGGAGCCTACAACGCCCCGATCATCCGTCGGGCCGCGATTATACTTGTGCCGAGCTTTTTGGGATCGTGCCCTCTTCTCCTGTGTCTCTTGACGTGGTGCCGGGCTTTAGCACGGCTCCGACTTGCAATAAGATGAGTCGAAGATTGCTTGCTGTGCTAAACCTTGCACAAAACTCCAGAGAGGACGCCCGAGGTACATGCCATCACAGGCCTTGGCATACGCCACGAAAGAACTATCGAAAACGACCTGGCCGGATTTTGAGAAACTTTTCTCTCAAAAAAATGGCTGGGACCATTGTCAGTGCATGCACTTTCACCGGCCGTGCTCACTGCCAAGAGACCAATGGTTGCATTTGCGCGCTGAGCGTGCCCTGCGGAATCGCCGGGAAAAAAGACAGCTCGTCGAGAAGGGACGCGCGCACGGAATCCTCGTCTACGCGAACAGTGAGCCCATCGGCTGGTGTCAATACGGTCCGGGGGAAGAGCTTCCTCGCATCGACAAAAGCCGCAACTACCAGGCCCTCGCGTCCCGTGGCGCCTCTGTTCGTCTTTGGAGAATCACCTGCTTCGTCGTCGATAGAAAACATCGCAAACGCGGCGTTGCCACGGCTGCCTTGCGAGCCGCTCTTGAATCAATCAGAAAAAAGGGAGGCGGCGTCGTCGAAGCTTATCCCCTCATCGACTGGGAAGGCCTCCGCCGCTCCGAATTGCGTCGCCGCGGCCACGCTCCGTCCTTCGGAAATATGTCTACGCACGGAACTGTCTCCATGTTCGAAAAGCACGGTTTCGAGATCGTAGCCCCTTTTGGCGGCACGAACGTCTTGGTGCGAAGAATCGTCTGAATCCGCTCGATTGTGAACCCTTTCAGAATGAATACTTCCAAGTCCGTATTGAAACAAACGACTTTAACCATCTTTAGAATCATCAGTCTTCAAAAAGCACGTGGGAGGGCGCCGAGGGCGCTCGCGCCGATTTTCCGCATCCTTTGCTACACTCTTCGCTTCTGTATTCACGAGGGATCAATGAATCAGACCGGTTGCAAGTCGGTGTTTGTCACGTCCGCTCTCTTGATTGCATTTGTCACCGCGCTTCTCGGCGCGCACGCGCAAAATCCACAGCAGGCCGCGCCCCCCTCTGGCGCTCCCACCTCTGCCGCTCCAAAGACCGCGTCGCAGCAATTCAAGAATATGCAAATCCTCAAGGACGTTCCGGCCGATCAAGTCATTCCCGCCATGCAATTCATCACCGCTTCTCTCGGTGTTGATTGCGAATACTGCCATGTCGAAAACGCCTTCGATAAGGACGACAAAAAGCCCAAAGTCACCGCGCGAAAAATGATGGAAATGATGATCACCATCAACCAGGAAAATTTCGAAGGCCACCGCGATGTGACCTGCTACACCTGCCACCAGGGCAGCGCGAAGCCAGTGAGCATTCCCGTCATCTCTGCTAAGGAAGAGTCATCTGAAATGATGGAAGGCGGTTCGATCGCTGCGTCCGGCAATCCCGCGCCGGAATCGCTGCTGGACAAATATCTCGCAGCGGTTGGCGGAGCGGATGCGCTGAAAGAAGTTACCAGCCGCGTCGCCAAAGGAACTGTCACTGCATTCGGCGATCAGCACATGCCCGTCGAACTTTTTGCCAAGGCGCCGGACAAGCGCGTTTCCGTGATGCGCATGAAAGAAGGCGAGAGCGTCACGGCTTACAACGGAAAAGTAGGCTGGCTCAGTGTTCCCGGCCGCGTCCACATGATGAACTCGCAGGAATCCTTCGGCGCCAGAATGGACGCGGACCTCACGTTCGCGGCAAACGTGAAATCGCTTTACGCAAAATGGGAAACGCTGCCGGGAGAGAAGATCGACGGCCACGATACCTGGCTCGTCGTGGGCCACCAAGAAGGCAGCCCGCCGCTGGAGCTTTATTTCGATCAGAAATCCAACTTGCTCCTGCGCCTGACCCGCTACATCGATTCACCGCTTGGCTACAATCCCACGCAGATTGATTACGCGGACTATCGCGCGGTCGACGGCGTGAAGACTCCCTACCGGTGGACCGTCGCGCGGCCCACCAATCGCTTCACGATCCAGCTCGAACAGCTCCAGCAAAACGTTCCCGTGGACGATGCGAAGTTCGTTCCGCCTCCACTACCACCGCCGCCCCCGGCGCATTAGCGATTGACTCGAAGGTATGTAATGCGCAAGCCAAGAAGTAGCCTGGTGGCCTCGTAAGACCGACGATGTTCCCGTGAACGCCGCTTTGCTCGTTATTTATCTTAGCCAATTAGGCACCGAAACTCTTTTTTCCCTTCGCTGGGGTTTTCCCTGTTCTGTTACCTTCTGTTGACTATACCAACAACTAAACGCAAGCAAGATAACAGGAATC
>QHYO01000004.1:19527-20674 GCA_003224135.1 Acidobacteriota bacterium
CAGCCGGCGCGGCATTTGCGCGATTCGCCGAAAGCTCCCAGTTGCCGTAGTTGCTTCCTTCGGCATAGGTTTTGAATCCGTGTGCCCTTCCATGGCAATCGTATTCGGCACGTTCCCAATTACTGAGGCAAGAGTTTTCAGCAACTCTTATCCGTCGATGCTGATTGTCTGGGGGAATAGGAACAAAATTCAAACTGGCACTTCGCCGCGTGCGAAAGTTCCAACTTGGAACGCATCTTGAGACGATTTTCGGAATTTAGAAACAGACTATCGCGCGGAGAATTCAGTGCAGGTGAAACCTATTACTGCGCAGCGCGTACGTGAATTGACATCCAGTGAAAACTGGTGGGCCTCGGTGGACTTGAACCACCGACCTCGCCCTTATCAGGGGCTCAGGTGACCGAGGATTGCGCAATGACTCAAGAATCCGCGGGAAGTACGGTGAATGGAATCGTAAGGCACAGCTCACCCGTCTTGGTGCCAATCTAATACACCACACTTAAGGCGGCTACGTCACCTTTGGGTAGGGATTAGGAATGCTCCGGGTATTCTTTCATCCAACGTCGCAAGAATTGCGCTCTTCGCCTTGGCGAGTTGCACGAGATGACCGTCGGTAGTTTGCTTTGCAGTCTTGACCCAAGCTGGAATGTGCGAGACATCATGATCGTCGGGGATGAAAGCGAACTTCAGGGAATTTCCTGTTTTAAGGCGGAGTAATAGGGTGCGTGCGTGGGCGATGGTGAATCCATACTGCGGTGCCTGTGCGACGACCCGGACGAAGCCAAGTTCTGTAATCGAACAAGTTGCCAGTTCCAGAACTCCCCTTGAGGCCTGAGTGTGCACCCAGCTAGCGACGCGCTCGTGGAATTCGTGCTGAAGGAAACCCAACGCAACGAGACCGTTCACGTCGAGGAGATACTTCATGGGAAGTCGGATAAAATTTCATAGACCTGTTTGCTGCTCAAGAGTTGAGCGTTTGGACCGGCACTCAGAACCGGAAGACCGGTAATGGGGTCAACGACAATACTTACTTTCCGTGCCCGCGTGCTTCGTGGCGTCAACACAATGCGCCCACCCTCCACCTTTGCGTCGAGTGGGTCTCCCGTCCGGAGGCCAAGTTTGCGGCGAATCGGACCGGGAAGAACGA
>QHYO01000250.1 GCA_003224135.1 Acidobacteriota bacterium
TCAGGAAAGGCGTTCGAGACGCATGAACGCTTCACCGATACCTGGGTGAAGATGTCCGGCGGCAAATGGCAGTGCGTAGCAAGCCACGGCTCACCAGTCGTTTAGAAAAGAAGCCGCGCAGAACTATCCACAGAGCCGGACCCACAGATTGAAAGGGGCGGCTCTTTCTATTTTTCAGCGTACGTAGGGCCAATCCCGCGCGGGAGACAGGCCTTCCCATCTCTAGAGTCCGTGTTTACGAATTTGGTCCGATATAAGTCCTTTATTCTCCATACCTATGAAAAAGACGGGGTGCCACTCCTGTCGCAAGCCGGAGCTTACCGGTTCGTTCCAACTCCAGCGGCCCATTGCACTATCGTCCTCCCAGGCGCAAGATTGTCTCTGGGCCAAGCTTTGGAAACATCTCCACTCTTGTCGGTGTCTAACCAAATGAGCGGACAAGGCCCGGCAGGCAGCTCCCGATACCCGGGTTTCAGGTTTGTACTTGCAAACCCTGCGGGGCCGCCTCGCCAGAAAGGCACCGCGTGTCCGAATGGGCCAGCGCCCTCTCTTGGGGCCGTGACGAATCCGAATTGGTCAACGAGCTCCAAGCCGGCTCGGAGGCCGCCTTCGACTGGCTCGTCACCCACTACCATGCCCCGGTGTTCAATCTAATCCTGGGCATGCTGGGCGACCCATGCGATGCGGCCGACGGAACTCAGGAGGTGTTTCTCAAGGCCTTTAAAGGGATAAGAAATTTCCGCCACGGCAGTTCGCTGAAGACTTGGCTCTATCGCATAGCGATTCGCGAAGCGCTAAATCACCGCCGCTGGTTTAAGCGCCATTTGCAAAAAAACATTTCGATCGACGCAGAACCGGAAGAGGGCCAGAGCAAGTTCGAAATTGAAGATATGAATGCGACTCCGTTTGACCAGCTTGCGTCGCGTGAAATTCAGTCGGTGGTGCAGGACGCGCTTGGCCAGATTCCAGATGTGTTTCGCAGCGCTGTGATCCTTCGCGATCTCGAAGGACTGAGCTATGAGGAAGTCGCGGAAGTTCTCGAGTGCAGCGTCGGCACCGTCAAGTCGCGCATCTTGCGCGGCCGGCGCGCGCTAAAGGATCTGCTCGACCCGTTTCTCCACGAGCAGCACGCGGCCCATTCGGCGGCAAACAGGGTGGCTGCGAAACGAGATTCAGGGTTTAAGAGTTTTTCTTACAAACCCTTAGATAAACAAGTTGTGCTTACGAACCCTGAGCTGAAGGACATGCCATGAAGTGCACCACCGTTCGATCGAAGCTGGCGGGGTATCTCGACGATGTTGTCGAGAGCGCGTCTCGTACCACCGAGCGCGGTGAAATGCGCGAACATCTTGAAGCCTGCGCGTACTGCCGTGAAGAGCTGCAGCGCTATCGCAAGCTTGCCGTTTTGCTTTCCCGTTCGCCTCGTGCGCTCCCTCCGTCCGATCTCGCTGTCCGCATCAAAGTCGCTGCGGCGCAAGCTCAGCAAACGCAGGATTGGCCCAGCCGCTGGCAGCGCGTCCGCGATCGCGCGGAAATTCTTCTTGACAACGTCTTTCGTCCGCTCACGCTTCCCGCAACCGGTGGCTTCGTGTCCGCCATTTTTGTATTCGTCTTCGTGCTCCAGTTGATGGCGCCGGGGATCACCGTTCAGGCCATTCCGAACGACGTTCCGCTGAATCTGATGCAGCCCGCCGAACTCGTCGCTCTCTCTGACTCTCCAGGCAATTGGGCCCCGGAGAATCACGATAGTGAGCTCGCCCTTCCGCACGGTCTGATGCTCGATGTCACCGTAGACGCGCAAGGCCAGATGATTGGCTACCAGATTCTTTCTGGACCGCACACCCGGGAAATGCAGCATCAGCTTGACCAGATGCTGCTGTTCTCGCG
>QHYO01000251.1 GCA_003224135.1 Acidobacteriota bacterium
GCGGAATATTGAGGAAGGCGTCGCTGTTGTTCCCCCAGGTTGCAGTCTTCGGATATCATGGCCTCCCCGTGACCTTAACGAAGGAATCCGCCCCGAGTTCGCGCCGCCGCGCGCGGCGCGAACTCCTGCTCTACGGTATGTGCGGCGGTCTGCTCATCGCGGTCTTGAAACTGACCGAGTACCGCTTCCTGGTGGTCGAACATTCGGTGGAGATCTACGTTGCTCTGGTCGCCGCCCTGTTTGCCGGACTCGGCATCTGGCTGGGCCTGACGCTCACCAGAAAAAAGCCGGCGATCGTCATCAAGGAAATCCCGGCGCAGGGCGCAGACCCGTTTGTCCCCTATGAGATGCGTGCGAGCCAGCTCGAGCTGGAGATTCTCGGACTCATAGCCACCGGGTTGAGCAATCGGGAGATTGCCGGCCGGCTATTCGTCAGCGAAAACACGGTGAGGACCCATTCGAGCCGGCTCTTTGACAAGCTTGGCGCAAAGCGCCGCACTCAAGCCGTGCAGCTCGGCAAGGGCGCCCGGCTGATCCCGTGACGTGTCCGCCCCACCCGAAAGCGTGATTTTTCGCTCCGCAATCGAGAATCACCCAAAAGTATGACCACACCGCGCGCCTAGCCCGCTACACATCGGGCAGGTGAAAGCACGTTTCACAGAAGTCGGACGTTCACGGAGGTTTTTCCGATCGGCCTGGCGGTCACGCTGGTCTCCGCCGGAATCCTCCGGAAGAAGGCACGCGACCCTGAAAACTAGGCGAGCAAGCATGTTTCTACCCAGCTAGGACAAGCCCTGAACTTCCACGCAGGAGATCTCAGATTTTTCTGAGAAAACCGAAAACCTTGCCCGGCAACAGCTGCCCTGGGCGGTCCTTAAATGCGGGGCGATTTTTCTGCAAAAGAGTGCTTGCTGATGAAATTTCTCGCTTTTCCTCTGCGTAACGATATGTGGGAGCGACATATATGGCGGCCGCTGTGGAGCATGAGTGGAAAAAAGGTAGCGCCGAACTGCTGATTCTGTCCCTCCTTGAGGATCAGCCGCGTCACGGCTACGAAATTGGAAGACTAATCGACATGCGCTCCCGAGGCACACTTCATTTCCACGTCGCCTCCCTGTATCCCTTGCTGTATAGGCTCGAAAAACGGGCCTGGATCGAAGGCCGCTGGGTCGAAAAAGCAAATCAAAGACGGCGCCGCTACTACCGCCTAACCACTGAGGGGAGACGGGTTCTGGCGGCGAAGCGCCAGAAATGGCAAGAATTCGCCGGAGCAGTTGGGCGAATCGCGGGAGTGGAACATGCTTGATTGGAAACTCGAAATCAGGAAACGGTTAGCCGGATCGCATCTCAAACCTGAAAGAGAAGCGGAAATCCTCGATGAGGTATCCGATCATCTGCAGGACCGTTACGATGAGTTGCGAGTGCAGGGTGCCACGCACGAAGAGGCCTTTCGTGATGTGATTCGCGAACTCGATTGCACTGACCTGGTTTCCGAGCTGCAACCCTCGGAAGAAATTCCGCCTCACGATCTCCTGCCGGAAGGAGCCCCCGCTAGCGGACGACTGATCTCTGATTTCCTGATGGACCTGCGCTACGCCGCGCGCACCCTCCGGAAATCTCCCGGCTTCACCGCCGTGGTGGTACTGACTCTCGCTTTGGGCATTGGCGCAAATACCGCCGTCTTCACCGTCATCAACACTCTTCTTTTGAATCCCCTGCCCGTTGAAAAAATCTCCACTCTCCTTGCGTTGAACACAACGCTTCATTCCAGAACCTCAAGGATCTTCGAGAAAGAACCCATGCCTTCACGGGCTTGGCAGGTCATTCGAACCCGATGGCCGTCACCATGATCGACAAAGCCGAGCCACACCGGATTTTTATGGAGCTGGTGACCGCCAATTACTTCGAAACCCTCGGTATCCGTCCATACCTGGGACGCTTCTTCTTTCCGGAAGAGGACGCCAAGCCGGGTGCGGCCGCAGTCACCGTACTTGGCTACTCGGCCTGGCAAAGCCGCTTTGGTGGTGTCTCGGATATCATCGGGCGAACGATCAAACTCAACGGCACGCCTTTCACTGTCGTTGGCATTGGGCCCAAAGGCTTCAAAGGTTTGTACGCAGTCTTTGGTCCGGATCTCTGGGTTCCATCCATGATGGCGGGACAAGTCTTACCGTCATCGCTCGAGCAAGCCCTGACCGACCGGGCGACTCCTTTGTTTACCGGGATAGGCCGCCTTGGCGCTGGCGTCACCCTCGCCGAGGCCCAGGCGGAGATGAAGATCGATGCAGCGGCCTTGGAAGACGAGCACCCGGACGCCAATCAAGGCCAGAGCATCGTTGTCAGGCCCTTGACCGTGGCCGCGTACGGTCCGGAACGCCAGGGGCTGATGTTCGGAGCCGTATTTCTGATGGCGATTGTGGTACTCGTGCTCCTCATCGCCTGTTCCAATGTGGCTAATTTGCTGCTTGCTCGCGCCGCAGTCCGCCGTCAGGAAATCGCCGTTCGCATCGCGCTGGGTGCCGGGCGAAGCAGGCTGATACGTCAGTTGCTGACCGAGAGTGTTTTGCTCGGTCTTCTTGGCGGTGTTTTTGGATTCCTGTTCGGTTATGCGGGATGCCGGCTTCTCTCATCCTTGCGCCCCGCCGAATATGCTCAAAACCTCGCTGACCTCAGGATCGACCCGGCCGTGTTCGGCTTTGCTTTCGCAATCGCGATACTGACCGGATTGATATTCGGCATTGTGCCCGCTTTGCGCTCTTCACGCACATCCGTTTCCGAAGTGCTCAAGGAAGAAACGCGCACTGCGGGTCGGACTCGCGGCCGCCTTAACTTGGTCAATGCACTCCTGGCTGGCCAGGTCTCGGTTTCTCTGGTTCTGCTCGTGGTTGCAGCGATGTTCCTTCGCAGTATCCAGCATGAGTACACCATCGATCCCGGCTACCAAACCGGGCATCTCGCGCTCTTCATGCTCTATCCGGGCCAGGCCGGTTACGACCAGACGCGGACCGAGCAGTTTTACAAACAGGCGCGTGACCGCGTTTCTCTCGTGCCGGGCATCGTGTCTATCTCTTGGGCCTCCAACTTGCCGCTGTGGGGCCGTAAGGAAACCGGCGTAGCGATTGAAGGCCAGGAGCAGCGCAAGAAATCTGAAGCTATTTCCGCGGTCGTAAACACGATTGATCTCGATTACTTTTCTACGCTGGATGTCCCTTTTCTGAAAGGACGCGATTTCACTCAGGATGATCGTGGCAGTTCCGCTCCCGTCGCAATTATCAATGACACGATGGCCGCGGAGTTTTGGCCGAACCAGGACGCACTTGGCAAGCGCGTGCAATTACCGCGCGGCAAAGCCTTCCTCCAGATCGTCGGTATCGTGAAGACCAGCAATTACCAAACGCTCGGCGAACCTCCTCAGTCGTGCATCTACCTTCCACTTCGGCAGAATTTCTTGGACGGCATGATCCTCTACGTCAGAACCGAACAGGATCCTTCCACAATTCTCGCCAGCGTGCAGAGCGAAATTCACAACATCGATCCTGAACTCGCCGTGGAAGACATTCGCACGGGCACGAAGATAATCAACCAAGCGCTTTGGTGGTCGAAGATCGCTGTCGACCTGCTGGGAGTGTTTGGACTTGTGGCTCTGGGCCTTGCGTCGGTTGGCTTGTACGGCATCATGGCATATTCCGTGAACCAGAGGCGGCGGGAGATCGGGGTGCGCATGGCTCTGGGGGCCGGTCAAGGAAATGTCTGGCTTCTGGTGCTCCGGCAGGGAATGACGTTGGTTCTCACCGGTCTGGCCATCGGCGTCGCCCTGGCACTTCTGGTCGGGCACGCCTTATCGCGTTTTCTGTACGGAGTGAGCGGCAGCGATCCGTTGAGCCTCGGTGGCGCGTCGCTGGTTCTTCTGGTTGTAGCTCTGGTCGCCTGCTATCTGCCAGCGCGCAACGCAAGTCGGGTGGATCCGCTAGTCGCTTTGCGCGACGCGTGATCGCGAGCCACCGCGCATTTCATCTTTCCCTGTGGCCTTTAACATCCGCAAGACGCCAAGACTAAAACCAAACCATTTCGATCTGGGTCGAGGGTGTGGTCGCCTACTGGATTTTGTTGGTTTTCAGCCAATCCAATTCCTGCTTCTCCAACGCTTGCTCATATTCCAGCTCTGCTTTTTCCCCAGCAACGTCAAGCGGATCCATTTCGTCGGCATATCTGGGAATCTTCCTGTAATCGAGGCCGTCCAGAATTTGCAGTGCCATTTCCTTCAGCTTTTGCGATGAAAGTGCGAATCCTTGCGCACCCATGGCCGCGCTGGCCAATCGTGGTGCACCGAAGTAGCCCGGCCATCCATCGACCTTGGCAATCCGCACCAGGTCGGCAAAGTTCTTCCCGGTTAGAGAGTCGGCTGTTCGGTAGTCTGGCGGCACGAGCTCGGGATGCAGGAATAGAATTTGACTTTGTTCGTCCGCTCCCGCATGTACCGTGAACCCTTCCTCCTCGCGCTCCTTGGTGGAGAACATTTTGTCCTCGATTCCACAGCATAAGAACACAGGTTTCAAGCCGAACAGATGCACCATGGTGCCGCCGTAGACATCGTGAAAATAATCCGAGGCCTGGTTGAGCGCTTTGTGGTGGTTTGGCGCGCCATGATTGTGAACGAGGAATATCCACCGGAAACCCTGTTCTCCGAGTTCGTTAGCCAAGTCCATGTAAATCGCGCGCAGCGTGGCCATGCGAACGGGATAGCTTCCGGGAAATACCCGCTTGCCTCCAATCGTGTTGGCGGGGTCATTGCCCAGGGGAATTTGCGGGAATAGGACTACCGTCCAGCCGGGTCTGGCAACAATGGCCTTCGCCAAATCCTGGGTGTATGCGTCTATAGCGTAGCCGTCCGTATAAGAAGGCAGGTAAGGTCCGTGCTCTTCCAGAATCCCGCCCGGAATCAAGACAACGGTCTTTTGCAGATTTAGGGCCTGGATTTGCCGCGTGTTCATTTCGGCGATCCTGACGACCTGCGCAGCAACTTGCTGGCCGAAGAACATCACGGCTGGCAGCAGTATTCCAGCAGCCGAAAAACGCCGATATCGTTTCATCGTTGCTCCTGACTTTAAAGTGTCCCGTGCGAAGTGTGCTTTCTAGGGGTCGTGATCTTCCTCATGCGTTGCTCGTCCGCACTGATTCGCGTTTCTGTGACCACGGAAGCAGCAGAAGTTACCGGAGTCATCCTTGGACGCGACTCTCACTGGCCCGCGAGCCACGCGATCCCCTTTATCGATCGAAGCCCCTTCGATCGATGGATGAAAGTGGGGACGACTTCCACGTCGAGGGCCCGTCAAAACTCGCTCAGCAATCGCCTCCAAACCCAGGAAGATTCACGGGAACCCACGACTTTCCAGTATGGTCGCCGTACTCCCAGTCATAGGGCACGCCCGTGTCGCCGAGGATGAACCTGACCAGATCGGCGAAGCCCGCCTCGGAACGAACATCGTTCGACAGGATGACGACGCAACGCTGACTGGCCTCAAGGCAGACCATGGTGTTGGCGGTCTGGCCGTCGTGGCCGCCCTTGTAGAAGCCGCGGCCCTGCGGGCCGTCGAAGACGACAACGCCCAGGCCCGCATACAAATCCTTGCGCTGTTCACTCACCGGCAGCTCGGGGAGAAAAGGGGGAAACTGATGGGTGGTGGTGATATGCAGCTGGGGCTTGGTCATCTCGGCGCGTGAGGCCGCACTCAAGCCATCGCCGCGCACCAAGGCAGCGACGAATTTCGGCAGGTCGGAAATCGTGGTGTCC
>QHYO01000256.1 GCA_003224135.1 Acidobacteriota bacterium
CCACCACTACTTGAAATGCCGCCTGCAAGAACGGCGTGTCCATATATTTGTGGCGAATGAGACTGATGACTCCCAATTCGACCGCCACCACAAAAACCGCAACCGTGATTGCTAGGTGGAAAGTCTGAATGAGGAAGGGAAGCGTATGCCCCAGTCCGCCGGCGGTGGTCATCGCTCCGGTGACCAGTCCGCGAATCCATGGCGAACCTCTCCCTGTCAGCGAACCGTCATCGGAAAGTGCCTCGGCGAATCCCATCGAAATTCCCGCGCCCAATGAGGCCGCCATTCCCACTAAGAACGCTTCCCAGGTCTTGTGCGAGGCATACGCAGCCGCAAACAGCGGCGCCAGCGTCGACACCGATCCGTCCATCAGCCCAGCTAGTCCCGGTTGGACCACCTGCAACAAAAATAACTTCTGGTGCGATTCGTCTTCCTTGGCCCGCGCATGTTCTGTTAGATGCTTCTCTTCGAGGTTCCCCGCGGTTTCCGTGTGCTTTCTTTCCTCATCGGCCAGCCTGTTTAGCAGTTCTCTTGTTCCCGCATGCGTGACGCGATCGGCCGCCCGCTGGTAAAACCGCACCGCCTCCATCTCCATCATTCGCGCGTGTTTTCGGGCTGCGTTCACGCCAAGAGGACGCACCAGCCACAACGGCTTTCGATGTAGGAATCCCTTTACGTTTTCCCGCCGAATCAGCGGAATGTGCTCCCCAAATCGTTCTCTAAACTGATCGAACAGCCGGTCCCTGTGTCCAACTTCCTCCGCGCGCATTTCTTCGAACATATCCGCGGTTGCGGGATAGCTTTCCCGCAACGCATCCGCGAATTCCCCGTAAATCCTTCCGTCTTCCTCTTCGTTCTGAATGGCCAGCGCCAGGATTTCGCGCTCCGTCAAATCCTTGAATTGTTTCTGCATCCAGATCCGTCCTTTGGGTGTTTCTGACTGAAAGCAATCCAGAAGAATCGCACATTTGGGTGAGCCGAGTCACTGGAGCCCGAATTTCCCTTGCATTACGCACCCGTTTCACGGGACGCGGCTGGGGGTACCATACTCGGCTAGTACTTCCGTAACGCCCGAAACGCAAACGTTTTTCCCTGCAATTAGGTACTTCTCATCTATAGGAACAACGCATGTCGCCGCTTACACTTCCTTTAGCAAAAGCTGTAGAGTGAAAGGGCGGTCCCCAATGGCCACGCGAGACATTATGACGAAGACTACTGGAAACGCCGCAATCCCCAGGAATGCCTCCCAGGCAGAACGCCGCGGCAGCCGACGCTGCAAGATCAATCAG
The DNA here is from genome assembly GCA_003224135.1 of Acidobacteriota bacterium. GTDB lineage: Bacteria > Acidobacteriota > Terriglobia > Acidiferrales > UBA7541 > Acidiferrum. Next base: position 1,290 of record QHYO01000256.1, read on the forward strand.
TTGATGCGTATTCGCCCATCCGATCCAGAGAAAGAGCACTTCGAAGATTTGCGCGGCACCACGAGTGTTTCTCGTAGCGGCGTATTTTTCCAGACCAGTGAAAAGGGCTATGAGATCGGGATGCGCTTGTTCGTCACGATGCCGTATTCGCGTGACCCTTCCGCCATCAATCGCGAATATCTCGCCGAAGTGGTGCGGCTTGACGACCTGCCGAACGGCCTGCATGGTGTTGGAATCAAGCTGCTGATGGAGATGGGCATGCAGCATTCGTATTCGTTCACTCCGCCACCGCAACAGCGCAAATAATCGGAAGACTCGGAGAGAATTGGCAGAAAAAATCGCCAGGAAGAACTAGCAGAATTCGAAAACAAGAAAGGGCGCCTGGATTTCTCCAGGCGCCCCTTCCCGTGTTTGGGGGGGTGGAAAGTCTTTTAAGACGAACGCCCGAGCATTTCGAGCGTGCGGTGACGAATTCGGCCGATCTGGCGGTTCAGCGGATGCCTGCGGGAGAGGAAAGTAAACACCGGCGCCCGGCGCTGCACCAGTCGATTGATCGCAAGATTCAAGCGCACATCGCGGCGCGCATATTTCAATCCTGCTTGTAAAGTTTCCACGGCGTCATCGCGGCGCCCTGCGGTCGCATACACTTCCGCGAGATTCAGATAAAGCTGCGCTTGATTGCGTTTCAGACGCACGGCGCTGTCGCACAATTTTTCCGCTTCCGCCCATTTTTCTTCGGAGCGCGCGAGAACCACGCCCAGATAGGACATGTAATAGGGATTATTCTTCTCCAGCTGAGCGGCGCGCTGCATGTGCGCGAGCGCTCTGTCCGCATAATTATCCCGCAGTAACGCGAGTCCCTGCTTGAATTCCTTGAATGCCTCTGTTTCCGTCATGGCCACCTCATCCGCTGTTCCGGCGGAGTTAGTTGCGGGCTCTGGAAATACGCCTTCGCGTCGCGGGCTTCACGTTTTGAATTTCCACAACTTGAAAGTTTGGCAGGAAATACGCCGGAAGTTCGACGGACACACCGCTGAAGAACCGGCGGATGCCTGTTTTTTCGAGAAGCGCTGCGAGAAGGGTTCCCATTGCCGACACCGTCAACTGTAGGAGAAGCGTGCCGCGAAATCTACTGAACGTAAGGCCAGTTCTGGGACAGCCGGACAATGGTGCAGTTTCGACGGGTATAGTGCAGTCGTTTTTGGCTCCTTAGTGCATGCGCGCGTGTTCCGCCTGGGTTGTGCCCTGTACACGAGATTCGTAAATGGGGAACTTTGCAGCCAGTTCCGCGACCTGCTTGCGGACCCGCTGCTCGGTTTCAGTGTTGCCTGGTTGCGCCAGGACGTCCGCGATCCAGCCTGCGATCAAATCCATTTCCGGTTCCTTCATGCCGCGCGTGGTGATGGAGGGGGTGCCAAGACGGATGCCGCCGGCCTTCATAGGGGGAAGGGGATCGAAAGGAATGGAGTTTTTATTGACGGTGATGCCGGCGCGATCGAGCGCCTTTTCCGCCTCGTTGCCGGTGATTCCGCGGGAGTGAACTTCGACAAGAAGAAGGTGATTGTCGGTGCCGCCGGATACGACGCGAAGACCGTGTTTGGCGATTGCGGCTGCAAGAGCTTTGGCGTTTTTCGCGACTTGTTGTTGGTATTCCTTGAACGCTGGCTCCATTGCTTCCTTCAGGCAGACGGCTTTTGCGGCAATGGTGTGGACAAGGGGGCCGCCTTGAATGCCGGGGAAAGTGAGCTTGTCGAGTTCTTTTGCGAACGCGGTTTTGCATAGGACCAGGCCGCCACGTGGGCCGCGAAGGGTTTTGTGCGTGGTGGTGCTGATGAAATCGGAATGCGGCACGGGGCTGGGGTGAACGCCAGCAGCGACGAGTCCTGCGATGTGCGCCATGTCCACAAAGAAAAGTGCACCAACTGATTTGGCGGCTTTGGCGATGCGCGGAAAATCGATGATGCGGGAATAGGCACTGGCACCGGCGACGACCATTTTTGGTTTGTGTTCAGCGGCGAGGCGGTCGATTTCATCGTAGTCGATTTGTTCGTTGTCCTGGCGCACGCCGTAGGCAATGAATTTATACATGCGGCCGGAAAAGTTGAGCGGATGGCCGTGAGTAAGGTGGCCGCCGTGAGAAAGATTCATGCCCAGGACGGTGTCGCCCGGCTGCAGCGTGCTCATGTAAACGGAGACGTTGGCCTGCGTGCCGGAGTGGGATTGTACGTTGGCGTGTTCGGCGCCGAACAGCTCTTTTGCGCGATCAATGGCGAGCTGTTCCACCTTGTCGGCGAATTCGCAGCCGCCGTAATAACGTTTGCCGGGATAGCCTTCCGCGTATTTGTTGGTGAAGATCGAGCCCATGGCCTCGAGAACGGCTTCCGAGACGAGATTTTCGGATGGGATGAGTTCGAGGCCGGTGGCCTGGCGCTCGGCTTCATCGCGCAGGAGCGACGAAATTTGCGGATCAACCTGCGAGAGGGGGCGCTGCATTCCAGAATTGGCTTCGGTGGTCTTGCTCATGTCAGTTGTCCTCGAAGGAAGCGTGAGTAGCGCATGGCCGGTAAGTGGGCCAGGAACATGATAGCGCGAGGGAGAAAAAGAGAGGTAATGAGGTGCCACAGCAGTGAGGTATGAGATTTGTGGAACGCTGCTGTGGCTCGGGACGGGTTCCGTTTTTCGGAGCCGGAGGGCGTACCCCACCCTTTTTTCGTAAGAGTGGCAACTGCACGGCTTATTCCTTCAAGAATGAAAAGAGAATGAAAAGAGCGGAAAGTCGCAAGTGAAACTGAAGGAGTTAGCTTGACGAAATTTGGTATAAGTGAAATGTCAAAGCCGGATGAAAATTCCTCATTTCGCCGGTCGAAAATTCCCCACCCCTGAACCCTATAGCAGGGAATGGGGAAAGATGAGATGGGAATGGGTATTTGCGGGATTGAGTGGAACGGTTCGAAGCGTGCCCAGGACGAGACGGGCCCACTTAGGTGTTATTCCGCACTGCCCGTGGAATCAGCGCTGCATGCCTGACTGGGCAAACTCGCTATCAAACCTCACCTCTACTCGACTAATTACTTCGCAGCGGCGATTCTCATACTCCAGCGGTCGATAGACCCAACGTTCGATCGCCGATTGAGCGGCGCTGGTGAAGGGTGTCGGTCCGGAGGTTCGTAGAACTTTCACAAATCCGTCCCGCGTAATTAGGTACTCAACAAATAGGGACACTGCACCTCGGGTATTTGTTCCGCGCGGATACTCCGGCAGCACACGTTGAACAATGAAGCCTTCCAACGCATGACCCGGCCAGACTCGCCATTCTGCATTCCCCTGCCGATATGTCGCCCCGATGTCTGGGAGCGACAGGAAGTTGATTCCCACACCGTCAGTAACGTAAAGACCGAGCGCGTCTCCCTGAGGGGACATTCTAAGCGGTAGCGAAGAGTACAACGTCAATGCGTTTGGAAAAACGCGAGCGTCTGTGACTTGGGGTGGTGGATCCGGGGTAGGCGGAGGTAGCGGCGCCACCACCACATGCAAAGGCATCGGAGTCACATAGCCCAAGGCTGCCAATAGGACGAGGGTTATCATCAGTGCGTGTACGGTCAGCGAAACGACGACGGGCAGGCGAAACGTCATCGGGGACACCGCTGCCGACACTAGGCATGCATCAACAATAGAGGAAGTAGCACGCACTCGGAGCACGTCCCCAAGCACGTCGCACAGGTCTCCTAAAGAGGGAGAGATGTAGTCGAGAAGCGCATCGAATTCGGCGGCGTATCGATTGCGCCATGTTGCCGGGTACAACCGGGCCACCCAACGGATCAAGGTTCTCATGCTTCTCTCATTCGTCGATTTCCGGTCCGCACAACTTGTCCCAACAGCGCCAGCTGTTCCTTCAAATGCTCACTGCCCTGGGCGGTGATCCGATACGGCTGCCTACGGGACTCCGACTTAACAGCTCGAATCCAGCCGCGTTCCTCAAGACGGCAGATCGCGCCATACAACGTGCCAGGGCCGAGCCGAATGCCCGCGAAGACCTGGATATCTTCCATGATTGCGTAGCCGTGCTTATCCCCGTCGGCTAGGCTCGCGAGAATGAGAATGGTTGGATCTGACATAGTTACTATGCCTCGCGTAATAACGTACCGCGTAGTAGACTGCTCGTCAAGTTTAGGATTGCTAGTTTCTTGCCTCGCCACCATGATCTTTCAGCCGCGAGTACTTGGCGAGGATTCTTTATTCGTCTAAGGAATAGTTTGGTATCGTAATTCCAATGTCGGAGGTTTGCGCGACCGCGACCTTCGTCCGCTGTATGGAGGAGGTGGGAAACTTGCAGACTCTCTTTCAGGACATACGTTACGCGGTGCGTATCCTTACGAAGAACCCTGGCTTCACCGCAGTCGCTGTGCTATCGCTGGCGCTGGGAATTGGCGCCAACACGACCATCTTCACCGTTGTGAATGCCATTCTCCTGAATCCCTTACCCGTCAAGAACATTGCTCGCCTGGTCGAGGTCGATACGATTGACAGTAAGACTTTAGTGACTGCAGCAAATGCCACGAAGCTCGGCATGTCGTATCCGAATTTCCAGGATTACGCCAGAGACAGCCAGGTTTTCGCTGGCGTTGGATGCTTTGTTGGTCCCCTTCCATTGACGTGGAGCGGTGGCGCGGAACCCAGGCAAATTTTCGGACAGATGGTCAGCGCAAACTATTTTGAAATCCTCGGCCTGCGTCCTGTTTCGGGGCGTTTCTTCCTGCCTGGCGAGGATGCCAAGCTGGGCGGCAACACCGTCGCGGTACTAAGTTACAGTCTGTGGGCTAACAAATTTGGATCTGATCCCAATGTGGTTGGCAGAATTCTCACGCTGAACGCCACGCCTTACACGGTGATAGGTGTGGCCCCCCACGGCTTCAAGGGTACCTTTACGTTCGGCAACGCCGAACAAGTTTGGATTCCCGTCAGCATGTATCCCCAAGTACTCGCGGGTTTCTTCAAAGAGAATTTTAACGACCGCAGATTCCTGACCACCACCATGATCGGGCGACTAAAAGACGGCGTTAGTCTCAGTGAAGCCGAAGCTTCGCTGAAGACCATCGCGTCACATCTCGAAAGCGCATTTCCGAAAGACAACGCCAGCCGAAGCGTCGCGCTGACACCTCTCGCCGAGGCGGCCGTCGGAGTGAACAATCGCAATCAGTTCGTGCTCGCCGGTGGTTTGATGATGGGAATCGTGGGTTTGGTGCTTCTGATCGCATGTGTAAACCTGGCGAATCTGCTGTTGGCTCAGGCTGCTCGGCGAGAAAAGGAGATTGGCTTGCGAGCGGCGCTCGGAGCCAGCCAGGGCAGGGTCATGCGGCAATTGCTAACAGAAAGCTTGGTGCTCGCGATTCTCTCGGGAGTTGTTGGCTTGGTGATCGCCTATGGGGGCCGTGCAGTGTTGTGGTCTTTCCGGCCGCCCTTCATCCTGGATGGAGACATCGACTTGGGATTTGATTCCCGGGTGCTTTTCTTTACCTTAGGCATGGCGCTTCTTACGGCTGTGTTCATTGGGGTCGCTCCCGCGATCAAGGCCGCGAAACCAGACCTGATCGAGGCGCTGAAAGTTGGTGGACGAGGAGGCACCGTGGGCTTGACCAGAAATCCATTCCGCAGCCTTCTGGTGATAACGGAAATTGCGCTGGCGCTTGTCGCGCTCGTCGGAGCGGGCTTATTTATTCGCAGCATGCAAAACGCGCAACGCGTCGATCCAGGGTTCGAATCGAAAAATCTCTTCGTGTTCGCTTTCGATCTTGGAGCCTTGCATTACGACGAAGGCCGCGCACAGCAGTATTTTCGTGCCGCCATCGATCGCGCCGAGACGTCCCCCGGCGTTGAGTCGGCAACGATTGCGTCCAATTTTCCGCTCGGCGGGGGACTTGCCCGGACCGTATTCCCCGAAGGTCAAGATGAAGCTTCCGGCTATCGTGGGA
>QHYO01000253.1 GCA_003224135.1 Acidobacteriota bacterium
TCAAATGATTGTGAAAGAGTTTCCAGCGGGTCAGCGCTGAGAGCTCCTTCGCTACAGTCAGTTTTCCGCTTCCAGGCAAGCCCCACAGAAAAACCAATCTCATGTTGTGCCGCGCTCCTTGCGCGTTTTCGACGAGTGCGAATCTGCGCTAAACTTGATGCGTCCCCGCCGTTTGGTATTGACCGCTCGCGGTCAAACACGAAAGACGACCGCTTAGCGGTCATCTGTAAAAGCGTACAGGAACTGCGAACGAAAATATGAGAATCCTGTTTGTGGCTTCCGAGGGGTTGCCATTTTCCAAGACCGGAGGTCTTGCCGATGTTGTGGAGGCGCTTCCCAAAGCCCTTGTGGCGCGTGGTCATGAAGTAGCCGTAGTCCTTCCGCGGTACCGGGGAACCCAAGCCAGCACCGTCGTTATTCCTAGCCTTACAGTGCCATTGGGGAGCCGTTTGCGATTCCCGGCGATTGTTGACGGAACGCTGCTAAATGGTGTGCGCTACTTTTTCGTGGATGATCCCGCCTACTTTGATCGCGACGGCATTTACGGAAATTCCGTTGGCGATTTCGCGGATAACGCCGAGCGCTACAGCGAATTCTGCCGCGCGGCGATTGAAATCGCGAAACACGTTTGGCCGACGGACGTGTTCCACTGCCATGACTGGCAGACCGCGCTTCTTCCGGTACTGCTGCGGACGTCGTACAGCGACGATCCGGTGGTCAAAGATCTCCCCGTAGTTTTCACGGTTCACAATATGGGGTATCACGGTCAGTTCCGGCGCGAGGTGCTTACGCGCACGGGAATACCAGAGGTTGTATTCAATCCCGGCGCACTCGAATTTTACGGTGACGTGAATTTCTTGAAGGGCGGGCTCGTATTTTCCGATTACCTCACGACAGTGAGCCGCCGTTACGCAGAGGAAATCCGTACTCCTGAGTTCGGATATGGCCTGGATGGAGTTGTGCGCGGCCGCGGCGATCGCGTGGTGGGAATTTTGAACGGCGTGGATTATACGTCGTGGAATCCGGCCAAGGATCCATTCATCGCCACAAAATATTCCGCGAAGGACCTTGCGGGCAAGCAAGTCTGCAAGCAGGATTTGCTGCAGACTTTCGGATTGGCGAACGATCATCCTCATCGTGCGGTTCTTGGAATTGTGTCGCGCTTCGCAGACCAAAAAGGTTTCGATCTGATTGCGGATCGGGCGCATGAAATGCTTCGCGAAGACGTTATGCTCGTAGTGCTGGGCACGGGAGATCGCCGCTACGAAGACCTTTTCCGCGCGCTGGCAAACGCATATCCCGGCCGGGTCGGGTACAAGTTCGCCTACGACAATGCAGTCGCGCACAAAGTTGAGGCGGGCGCGGACATCTTCCTGATGCCCTCGCGCTATGAGCCATGCGGACTGAACCAGATTTACAGCCTGAAATATGGTACCGTCCCAGTGGTGCGTGCCACCGGCGGTCTCGATGACACCGTGCAGAATTTCGACGTCGAGCATGGCACCGGCACGGGCTTCAAATTCGCCGAATATTCAGGGGCCGCGTTCTTGTACGCCGTAAAGCAGGCGCTTCAGCATTACGCGGACGAGCGGATTTGGAAGCGGATCCAGTTGAACGGGATGATCAAGGATTTTTCGTGGAAAACACCAGCAGCGGAGTACGCCAAAGTGTACCAGGCGGCGCGCGAAGTCCGGGGCTTGGGCGAACCGGCACGAAACCAAATACCTGTTGCAACATCTAATTAGGAGAGAAGGAGACAGCCGGGAAGCTTTTTTGTGGTATCCCGCTGAAAGCAAACAACATGGCAGAAAATATTCTTACTGTGAACGACGGGAACTTTGAGTCGGAAGTCCTGACGGCGAGCAGCGCTCAGCCGGTACTGGTCGATTTTTGGGCGGAATGGTGCCGTCCGTGCCACATGCTGGCGCCCACTGTAGCCGAGGTTGCGCATGACTATGCGGGAAAGCTAAAGGTCACGAAGCTGAACGTGGACGAGGCGATGAACTCCGCCGGCAGGTATAACATCCGTGGAATTCCGACATTGCTCGTTTTCAAGAATGGCCAGGTCGTTGAACAGATCGTCGGCGCGGTGCCGAAGGATCAGATCACGAAGGCCATCGATCGACACGTCGGCTAATCGAACCTAGGTTTGAGTTTAACGCGCGCGGGCCTTCCGGGCTCGCGCGCATTTTTTACTTGTGCGACTCATTGTCCCTTTTGGGCCGTCCCTGTTTTCAACTTCGAACAGCATCTCTCGACCGTCCCCGGCCCTCTTGCTACTTTGCGATACCTGCATGCCGGCCAGGGTTTCTAAACAGCTTTCAAGTATTGACAAGATTTCCGTAAACTAGGCCCAATGTCTTCGCGCAAGAGAGCTTCGTCCATTTCCTCCGTTCGGCGTTGCCGTTGGGCATCGAACGAGTGGAATATTCCCTATCACGATTCGGAATGGGGTGTGCCCGTACATGACGACCGGCTTCTGTTTGAGTTTTTGATTCTGGAAGGAGCGCAGGCCGGGCTGAGTTGGGACACGATTCTTCGCAAGCGCGATGGTTATCGCGAGGTGTTTGACAGTTTCGATCCGGCGCGTGTCGCTCGCTACGATGCGAAGAAGGTTCGTTCGCTGCTTGCCGATCCTGGCATCGTGCGCAATCGCTTGAAGATTTCGGCGACGGGCAGCTTTGACGCTTACATCTGGCAATTCGTTGGCGGCAAGCCCAAGCGGAATAAATGGGCGACGCACAGAGGCGTTCCCTCAAAAACGGCCGAGTCCGATGCCATGAGCAAGGATTTACGAAAACGCGGTTTTCGTTTTGTAGGCTCGACGATTTGCTATGCGTTTATGCAGACGGTCGGAATGGTAAACGACCACGCGACCACCTGTTTTCGCTACAAGGATCTGTAGTGTGGAACGACTATTTCGTTTTGATTGCTACATTTGATCGCGAACAAGGGTCGAGCGCACTAACACCGCTACGGCCACTTTGGCTATTGCGCGGGCACCGCGCTACTTCGAGCTCGGCTTGGCGTCCGGCTTTGCCTCCGGCTTGATCTCTTCTGGCTTGGCCTCAGTCTTCGGCGCGATGGACAGTAGCTCCACTTCAAAAATCAGAGTCGAATTGGGGCCGATCTCTTGCCCTGCGCCGTGGTCGCCATATGCGAGATCTGGCGGCACAAACAGCTGCCACTTTGATCCCACTGGCATTAACTGCAGCGCCTCGCTCCAGCCTTTGATTACCTCGCCCACTTGAAACGTAACTGGTTTGCCGCGCTTGTACGAACTGTCGAACTCCGTGCCTTGGATGAGGGTTCCGCGGTAGTTGCACTCGACTTTGTCAGTGGCTGTCGGCTTTGGTCCCGTACCAGGTGTCAAAATCTTGTACTGCAAGCCGCTCGGCAGCGCCACCACGCCGTCTTTTGCCTTATTCGCCGCAAGGAATGCGTCGCCTTCTTTTTTGTTCGCAGCACTCAGCTGCTCCATCTTGATCTGCTGCTTCGCGCGTACTTCCGTTGCCAGCGCGGTTAGCGCCGCCTGCGCTTCTTCCGGCGTCAGAAGCGATTTGCTGCCCGCCAGCGCGTCGCGGATACCACGCGCCATGCTCGCGGCGTCAACATCCACGCCGTCCTTCTGTAAGCCCTTCCCGATATTTTGGCCGATCGCGTAACTCGCCTTTTCCTTCTGGGTCTTCAGGGGAACTGCCGGTGTCGCGGGCCGTTTCGCGCCCGCCGCCTGTCCCGTTTTGGGCGTAGCAGAAGCCTGCCCACCGCTCGCGCTCTTTGCGCCTGTTGCAGGCTTGGCAGGAGCCGCCGGGGTTTGTTGCGAGCCAGCCGCGGGAGTCTGCTGCGCGAACACGGGGCCGCTCGACGCGACTCCCAATGCCAGAAATCCGATCACTGCAATGGTTAGTTTTGACATGAATTTATTGTCCCATTGGTTTCGCTTCTCCGCAAATCCGCCCCTGCTCTCTATGGAGACGCAAGCTCGCTTGCGTTGAC
>QHYO01000252.1 GCA_003224135.1 Acidobacteriota bacterium
GCCAAGGCGGCGAGCGCGTGAGTGGCACGGGTCAAGGACTTGGCGAATGGACGGTTTCGCGCGCGGAGACGGCCGTAGGTGGAAGCGTTTGCTGCGTCTTGTGCAAAGTGATTGGCGATTGGGCATAATACCGCGCAGTGAGCAATTCCCTTCTTATTAGCGGCGCTTCACAGATTGTGACGGTGCGTGGGCGCGGGCCACGGCGTGGCGCGGCCCTTTCGAAGATTGCTGTGCTTCATGATGGTGCGATTCTCGTTCGCAATGGATTGATTTCCGCAGTTGGTCCTTCCGCGAAGGTCGAAAAGCTTGCAGACAGCAAAAAGGCAGAAAAAGTGGAGGTGGGCGGACGCGTGGTGTTGCCGGGGTTCGTGGATGCGCACACGCATTTGATTCATGCCGCAAGCCGCGCGGAAGAATACGAATTGCGGATTCGCGGAGCGAGTTACGAAGAGATTGCGCGCCAGGGCGGCGGGATTCTGAATTCGGTGAAGAAATTGCGCGCAGCGACTGCGGAAGAGTTGAAGGGCCGGGCGCGCGGATTTCTGGAACAGTTCGCGGAACATGGAACGACAACCATTGAGGCAAAGAGCGGTTATGGGCTGGATGTAACGAGCGAACTGCGCGTTCTATCGCTGCACAAAGAACTGGATGCCGAGCAACCTCTGGAAATTGTTTCCACTTTTTTGGGCGCGCACGTGGTGCCCTTGGAGTATCGCGGGACCTCCGAGGGGAAGCGGCAATATCTGGAGCTGCTGGAAAAACGGATGATTCCGGAGATTGCGCAAAACGGGCTCGCGGAATTTTGCGACGTGTTTTGCGAGCGAAGCGCATTTTCGCTGAGCGAATCGCGCAGCGTATTGAAAGCAGGCAAAGCTCGCGGGCTGTCACCGCGGATACATGCTGAACAGCTTTCAAATACTGGCGCGACACTGATGGGAATTGAACTGGGCGCGGCGAGTTGCGACCACCTGGAATATTTGAAGCCTGCGGATGTTCGAGCGCTTGCGAAATCGAAGACGGTCGCGACTTTGTTGCCGGGCTGTGATTTTCACCTGGGGCTTCGGCGGTACGCTCCCGCGCGGGAGTTGATCGATGCAGGAGCGATTGTGGGGCTGGCGACGGATTTTAATCCGGGCACGAGCCCGACGTTGAGCATGCCGATGATTTTGTCCCTCGCGTGCACGCAATTGCGGATGACACCGGCGGAAGCAATAGCGGCAGCGACGATCAATGCGGCGTATTCGCTCGGTCGAGAAAAGCGGATCGGCTCGATAGAGACGGGCAAGCAGGCCGATATGGCGGTGTTCGAAGTGGCGGACTATCGGGAAATTCCCTACTATTTTGGAGTGAACCATTGTTGGATGACGATGAAGCGTGGGGAAATGGTGTATTTGAGGGATTGAAGCTGAGTGCGGGAAGAAGAATCCAATGCGAAGACGCCAAAAGAGTTCACTCCAGACACAGAGAAACTGCATCGGCACTACATTAGAAGACACGAAGAGAGTCAGCGGCGTAAAGGCACCAAGGGAATCACAGGCAACGCGATTCAACGGGAAGAATTCACGAGGCGGTGTGACTGATACATGAGACGACTGATTGAGTGCGTGCCAAATTTCAGCGAGGGGCGCGATAAGTCGAAAGTGGATGCGCTGATCCAGACGATGAGCAAGGTGCCCGGAGTGTGGGTGCTGGATCACGAGATGGACGCGGACCACAACCGCTGTGTGATTACGCTGGCGGGAGAGCCGGACGCGGTGGCGGAAGCCGCGATTCTCGGCACCGGCAAAGCGATGGAATTGATCGATATGAATGAGCACAAAGGGGCTCACCCGCGCGTCGGGGCGACAGACGTGGTGCCGTTTATTCCGGTCGAAGGCGTAACGCTGGAAGATAGCGTGGCGCTCGCGAGGAACGTGGGGCAAGAGATCTGGAGGCGTTACCGGATTCCGATTTTCTTTTATGAGGCGGCAGCGACGCGGCCGGACCGCGTGAATCTGGAAAACGTGCGGCGCGGTCAATTCGAGGGAATGAAAGAAGAGTTGAAGAAAAACCATGATCGGCAACCGGATGTGGGCGAGCCGAAAATGCATCCCACCGCAGGAGTGACGGTGGTCGGCGCGAGAAAATTTCTGGTGGCGTACAACGTAAACCTGAATACACCAGACGTAAGCATCGCCAATAAGATTGCGAAAGCCATCCGGTTTTCAAGCGGCGGCTTGCGGTACGTAAAGTCGATGGGCGTGGAATTGAAGGCCCGTAACCTGGCGCAGGTGTCGATCAACCTGACGGATTACGAGCAAACGCCAATGCACCGCGTGTATGAGATGGTGAAGCGGGAGGCGCAACGTTACGGCGCGGTTCCCGTGGGGAGCGAGATCGTCGGGCTGGTGCCGAAAAAAGCGATCGAGATGGCGGCGGATTATTTCCTGCAACTCGAAAACTTTTCACCTTCGCAAGTGTTTGAGAACAAATTGGCTGCGGCACTTTCCGGCCTGGGGCCGGAAGAAAAGAAAGATGGGAAGCTGGCG
>QHYO01000254.1 GCA_003224135.1 Acidobacteriota bacterium
TCTTGTACTGTTTGCACTGCGAGAAAAGCCGGCGTTCGCAATAAAAACACCTTTCGCAGGGTATGTGATGAAAGCTCATCACGCGGTCGCCGGGTCGGAATTTTGTAACGCCGGGACCCGTGGCGACAACAGTGCCGGCCAGTTCGTGACCGAGGATTTGCGGCGGCTCGACGTAACGTTGGAAGATTTTCTTAATATCGGTGCCGCAGATGCCGCAGGCAGCCACTTTGATCAGGACTTCGTTGGCGCCGGCTTCGGGGACGGCGACTTCTTCGACGCGAACAACACCTTTGTCGCGGTAGACGCCCGCGCGCATTGTTCTGGGAATGGGGCCGAGGGTGCGATGCGCTTCAGTAAGTGATGGAGTCGCGGTCATCGCGCGGCAACCTCTTGAAGCTCAGGCGGTGGCCAGCCATGACTGGAAAAAGAAAGCTTCTTGATAAACGCCTCCAGAAAATGAGCCAGAGCTTCAGCAGCGGTCTTGCTATCGCGACCGAGCCTGATCAAGGCGGGCAATCGCAAAGGATGTCGAGCGACATAACGCACAACTCCTGCGATTTTGACTCTTCCCATTTCATCAACCGCAGTGTCAACGATTGCCGGCATGTCCGTTCTCAGGGAATCCGAAATTACGCGGATAGCCACCGTGGAGCGCTTGTGTGCCGCAGCGGCCATAAGAACTCCAAAGCTTTCCATTTCGACAGCATCGGCGAAAGGAGCAAGTTGCTTCTTTTCCTCGGCTGTTCGAATCACGTGATCGGATGTCAGGAACATCTTGACGCGCGACGCTCCATCATTTTCAGCGGCGTGAACCAAATTGCGGGCGCAAGCAAGCGTCTTCGATTTTCCCAGCTCTTGCACCGCGTCAGCAACCAGGATTCGACCCACTTGGTGAGCCTCTCTTAATGCCCCGGCGAAGCCAGACGTTATACACACCTGATAAGGTTCCCCCAGAAGCGCGTTGGCTAAACGGGAAGCATTCTCAACGCCGGTGCCCGTCACTACAAAATCGACTTTCGCACTTCCGATTCCTGCGCGAAAAACATCAACATTAGAAATGTTGATTTCCTCGAGATTCCGCAATTTCCGCCAGGGGGCGAATTCGGCTTCTACGGCGAATGTGACGAGGATGCGCATCAGCGTCTTTCAAATAAGAATGCCGGGCTCCTACCGGATCAGGGACACGTTCCACCCGACGTTACAAAATCAAGCGGCCTTGGCCTGATGAATCTTTTTGGCGCGCCGCGGCGCGATGTAGCCGTTCGCTTCATACCAGCGGACAGCGCGTTCGAACGCGGCGGTGGCCGAGCCCTGCTGAAAACCAAGTTCACGTGGCGCGCGCGCACAGTCTACAAACATCATGTGCTGCCCAATCTTCACGCCCTCCACGGGAATCTGCGGCTCCCGGCCGATCAGGCGCGAAAATGCTGTCTCTGCATAGGCTACACCCAGCGCGAGCCGATGAGGGATCTTCAATGTGGGTGCAGGCAGACCGGTTATCTCCGCAAGCGTGTCCAGCACAGCTTTCAAGGTCAGATTCTGGGACCCGAGAAGATAGCGCTCCCCGACCATTCCTCTTTCAGCCACGAGAATGTGGCCCGCGGCGCACTCTTCGACGCCGACGAAGTTCAGCCCGGTCTCGACATAGCCGGGCATTTTGCCGTTCAGAAAATCCAGAATGATTTTTCCCGTGGGTGTCGGCTTCCAGTCCCACGGGCCGACAGGCGTGGTGGGCATCGCAACGATCGCAGGAAATCCGTTGCGAGCGGCATCAAGCACTTCCTTCTCCGCGAGCCATTTGGAACGCTTGTAGTGGCCGATCATCTCTGCAAGCTTCGCGTCTGTGGATTCGTTAGGCTGCTCGGAGCGGTCCACGGCAATCGTGGCAACCGTGCTGGTGTAAATGAACTGTCCAACGCCGGCGCGCTTTGCGGCTTCCAAAAGATTCTTTGTGCCGCCCACGTTCGAATCGTAAATATCCTGCGAGCGCTTGGCCCATAGGCGGTAATCGGCGGCTACGTGAAAAACACGCTGCACGCCGGCCAGCGCGCGCTCGAGCGACGCCGCGTCGCGCAGATCGCCCGTGAAATATTCGAGCGGGAGGTCAGCAATCGCGCGGTTGTTGCTCGATGGACGCAGAAGAACGCGGACGTCCGCGCCGCGCGCAACGAGCTGCCGGGTGACGTGGCTACCAAGAAAGCCCGCCGCTCCCGTGACAAGAGTCTTCTCGCCACTCATGCGCTTTCCTCGTAGGCGCTCGTGTCGCTACCGGGCAGAGGCATCGCGGCCTTTTTCTCACGAGGCACAACGTAAGAGGCTTCGAGAAGGGACGAGAAATATTCCCACCGGCTGCAGCGGACCAACGACCGAATTTCGTCAAGCTTCTCCTGGAATTCTGCGCCCAATGAAGATTCGCTGGCACTGCCACCTGACGATACGATGAAGCCGTCCACGCCGTAATTGTCCAAATATTCAAATAGCTCGCCAGTCTCGCACACCTGCGTCTGTGCGTTCACCGTCACGTGCGTGCAGACATGAAAACCAGAAAGCTTTGCTGCGCGGATGCCTTCGATGACGCGGCGGAAAGATCCCGGGTGTGCGACAGCCTCATCGTGAATTTCTTCGCGCCCGGCGAGCTCCACCGTGAGGAACAAACGTGGGTCGGGACGGAATTCGTGGATGCGCTGGCGAAGCCGAACACCGCCCGTATGCAGAAACACGTTACGTCCCGCTTGGTTGAGCGCAGCGGAAATTCGCCCGATTACCGGATGCTGCAACGGCTCTTCGCCTCCGAGCCAGAGAACCGGTGCGGCAGTCTGCGAGATGATACTCGCCGGGATTTCCATCACTGCGGCATTGGGATCGGACTCGGCATCGATCTCTTTTTGATTGGACGAGGAAAAAACTGCCGGAGAGAGGTGAACGATCGTTGCGCTATCGCGCCCGGCAGCGAACGCGCGAAAGATCTTGCTACGCAGAAGATCCAGACTCAAGAGGATGGGAAACTTCATGCGAGTTCTTAAAATCCGCTGCGTAGCCGGAATTCTTCCGGCCGGAATTTGAAGGCACAAAATTCTTCCGCGTTGCGCAGCTGGTTGTGCAACCGCGCCAATGCGTAAACCGGAAACGAATTTCGGTAGAGGTGATACTTCAAATAGAAAACGCACGGGAAGCCTGTACCCGTGAAATCGTTTTCGTCCCACGAGCCGTCTTCATTCTGTTGTTGCACGAGATATTCTGCCGCTTTCGAGATAGACGGATCACCGGGATCGGCAGCAGCGAGCAGTCCGATCAGTCCCCAGGCGGTTTGCGAAGGCGTGCTGTCGCCTTGCCCTTTTGAAGATTCGACATGATAGCTGCGCAGCGATTCGCCAAAACTGCCGTCCGGCTTTTGCACAGCCTTCAACCAGCTCACAGCCCGCTTGCAATAATCCTGCGCGGTCAATGAAATGGTTTCGAGAGAGCGCAACACTCCACTTGTGCCGTAAACGTAGTTCACGCCCCAACGGCCGAACCACGACCCATCCTTGCACTGATCCTTCAAAAGAAATTCGACAGCGCGGCGCACTGCAGGATGCTCTGCGGGCCATCCGAATCGTCCCAGGCATTCGAGAACCCGCGCAGTAACATCCGCCGTCGATGGATCAATCATCGCGTTGTGATCGGCAAAGGGAATATTGCAGATGAAGCGGCGGTCGTTGTCGCGGTCAAATGCTCCCCACCCGCCATCGCGATTCTGCATGCTCAGCAACCATTGGATGCCGCGGCGAATCGCGCCTTCCATCCGCTTTTCATCGGGAAACTTCACGCGCTGCAGCGCCATCAGCACAAACGCGGTATCGTCCACGTCGGGATAATGGTCATTGCGAAACTCAAATGCCCAGCCGCCGGGCTCCGCGTCTTTGTTTTTCACCTGCCAATCGCCCGGACCAAGAATCTGTTTTGCAAGAATCCATTCCGCCGATTTCACGAGCGCGGGATGATCGGGCGCAACTCCGGCCTCTTCGAGCGCCACCATCGCGATGCAGGTATCCCACACCGGCGAAACGCACGGCTGCAAACGAATCGTCTCTGCATCCTCAATTTCGAACCGCGAAAATTCCTTGATCTCGCGCCACGTCAGCGGATCGTCCGGGCCGTGGCCCAGGGCCATTAACGCAAAAATTGAATTCATCATCGCAGGGTAGATTGCCGCAAGACCTTCGGTCCGCTCGATGTGGGCGAGCATCCAGTGCTTGGCTTCTCGCAACGCACGCCGCCGCAGCGGTTTCCACGGCAATTTTTCATAGATCTTCAATGCGCGATCGAGCGCGAGAAAGAAATTCTTCCAGGAAACGAGCTGTTCGCCCCAGTCAAATGCTGCTGCCTTGCGCGATGGATCCGTAAAGAGTTCGTCCACGCGCGCGTGTTCTGGCAAACGCCAGTCTGGTCGCAGCGCGCTCAAAATCGCCATCGGAATCACAATGCCGCGCGTCCAGGAAGACATTTCGTAAATGTTGATGAAAAACCAGTTTGGCAGAAGCATCAGTTCCGGCGGAATCGCGGGAACCAGTTCCCAGCCCAGTGCTCCAACCAGCGCGAGATAAAAGCGGACATAAGAGTTTGTGTGCTCCAGCCCGCCAAGTCGATGAATTGTGTCACGCGCAGCCGTCAGGTGTGGCGCGTTCATATCGTCACCGGCAAGCTTCAGCGCGAAATACGCCTTGCACGTCGCATTGAGCTCAGACGGGCCGCCGGGATAGAGGTTCCAGCCTCCGTCTTCGAGCTGCTTGCGGCGAACATAGTTGGCTAGCTTCGCAATGCGGACGGGATCGGCTTTGCCGAGAACAAAGAGGTAATAAATATAGTCCGATTCAAGGGTGGAGTCGGCTTCGAGTTCGCCTTGCCAGTAGCCGTCTGTCGCCTGCAAAGAAAGCAGGTGCTCTGCGCCACGCTCGATCGTTTCTGGAAGTTTTTGTGCCCAATCCTGCTCGCGCCAGGACGCTGGCGCAGCGGTAGTCGACGAATACTCCTCACCCATTCTGACGAGTGACGCCATCTATGCTCCCCCAGAGCAATAAAAACGAAATACCTCGCCGGACGCGAGTCCCCCGAGACACCCTTGGGTCGCCGCTAACTCCTTAATTTCCATATCGTTCCAGAGTTAAGGCGGACAGCTTGCGGGCCTTCGCCAGATACTAAAGTAAGTATCGCCTCATTTGACAGCACGGTCAACGCCCAAGATGTCTCGTTTTTTTGATTCGTCATCACAGTAAAACGGTAGCTGGAGATTCAAGAATGCGTTTCACGAGCTGAAAGAGTGGCTCAGGTAGCGGGTCTGTTTCCCGCTGCAGTACTGAAGGCTTTTGCCGCAAAAGCTGCGCTGGAAGCTGCATCCAGGGAGGTTGTGTAATTGCGCCCTCGTCAAGTCCGCGCCGGAACACAAAAACATCCGCCCGATCGAGCATATGTCGCGCAGAATCCTTAAAATCGTCGCGCGTGGCGTCAAGCACCGTGACATACAGCGAGGGCCTCACGAAATGCAGCAGCGAATTGCTTTCAACGATCACATTGAGGCCGTCTCTGCCCGCAGATTCTTCTACGCTGGCTAGAGCTTCTCGTAGTGGCGGCATTCCCTCTGCCAGGTATCCCTGCTTCGTCCGTAGCCAGTACGAGCGGGCAGCTCCGGCTTGCAAAAAACGTGCGCTGTCGGTGCTACCTTCTCCGCTCGATTCCCAATCGAGAGCCACAATGTGCTCTGTCGGAGCGCAATCGCATTCATGCCCGTTCGTCGCGCACACGCCATGTCCGTACTGAGTAATTTTTCCGGCGAGCCACTTCGCGTTGGGCAGTGCGGCGATGAGGTCGCACACCAGTTGCGTTTTGCCAATGCTCCGCGTGTGCCCGCCAACAACGATCAAGCGGCACGGCAATGACTTTCGCGCTGGTTCAGGACTTGCCAAGTTTGGCCTCTAGCTGTCCTTCTA
>QHYO01000255.1 GCA_003224135.1 Acidobacteriota bacterium
CATCCCTCACGACCAACTCCGCGAAATCCTCCGCAGACACAACCGCCTCATCGAGCACTAAATCCAGTCCCGCTGCCGTCGACGACGTCCGCTCCTTCAGTACCCACGAACAAACACGACGACATCACGTTGATCATCGCGAAGCGCTCGGCGTGAGTCTTTCTTGGTCTTGCGCCAGCGGCTATTGCCCCGATCCATGCTAACGTCATTTCATCGCTGCTCGGTCCGAGTTCATTACATTTACCGGTGAAGGAAATATGGAAAAACGAACGCGAGCGTTGATCTTAGCCGCGGCTGCAAGCCTCGCATTTTTCGGATGGCCGATTGCCCATGGCAGGACCGATGTCGAAGTTCAAACGCTCTTCAATGGCAAAGACCTCACGGGTTGGGATGGCGACCGCGACGTCTGGTCAGTTCAGGCGGGCGCAATCACCGGTCAAACCACGGCACAGAATCCTCGCAAGGAAAATACGTTTCTAGTCTGGCAGGGCGGGAATCCGGCGAACTTCGAATTGCGTGCCTCCTTCCGCATGGTCGCAAAAAACGACAAGAATTTCGCCAACTCCGGGATTTATTATCGCAGCCGTGTGGACGCCGCCAGCAAACAGGTAGTTGGCTATCAGGGAGATATGGATGCGTCGCTGCCGGATTATCTCGGAGCGCTGTACGAGGACGACCGCGGCACAATTGCGAAAAGCGGTCAGCGGGTTCGCGTTTTTTGCTCGGACGGCAAACCAAAGATTGAAATTCTCGGCCAGACCGCCAGCGCAGCCGAGATCGGAGGACTTTTCGCCGAACTCAACGCGGGTCACTGGCTGCACTACGTGATCATCGCCGAGAACAACCATCTGCGGCACTACATAAACGGAAGACTCACCGCCGACGTGACAGACGGGGACGACACAAAGCCCAAATCCGGCATCATCGCACTGCAAGTCCATCACGGCGCTGCCATGCTGGTTCAATTCAAGGACATCCAAGTCAAACCGCTGCAGTCGACCAGGTCCGGTCTTTCTGCTACCACGAACAATGCGACGACAGCGCAGTGATCGTCGCCAGACGCCTGACCGCGTATTAGGCGCACTGTCACGCGGCCGTACACACGACTTCGGTATAAGGCAAGCTCCCCAGGCTAGTACTCCGCAGCGGCCGAACATTTCGGTAGCTTTTCTCTGCACGAAACCCTGTAAGCGCCGCTATCCCTTTGAATGCATGGACCATGCAAAGCACCCTGGTGGAATGGTTCTTGCTCTTTACGATAAGACGGAGACGCGAAGATTCGTGTAAACACTGGCTTTGCCAGTGGCGCGCGCATTCTTCCGATTCGTTCTCGTGATGGCCAACTCCGCCACAAGTATTAACCGCACAGGTAGCCTCTCCGCGACCGGAGACGTGGTCGTCAAGTTCTTTGAATGGTTCGGCAATCTCGGCATCTTCTGCGCGCAGTGGGTTCGCACAGCCTTCACACCGCCGTACGAACTGCGAGAGTTTGTTCATCAATTTGACGAGTTGGGCTCAAAGTCGCTGCCACTGGTGGCGCTGGCCGGAGCTGCAACCGGCATCGTAATCACCCTCTCTACGCGGGACAGTCTTATCCGGTTCGGTGCGAAATCACTTCTTCCCGCTGTGGTCGTTTTTTCGATCCTGAAGGAGAGCGGCCCCATCATCACAGCTCTGGTCGTCAGTGGCCGCGCAGCTGCCGGTATCGGCGCCGAACTCGGCGCGATGAAGGTCACCGAGCAGATCGACGCAATGGAAGCCTCAGCCGTAAATCCATACAAATTTCTGGTGACGACGCGTGTCTTGGCTTGCATGTTGATGCTTCCGCTGCTCACTTTAGTATCGGATTTCTTCGGCATCTTGATGGGCTGGATTGCCAGTACAGCGGCGGAGCCTATCTCACTACGGCTCTTTATTCACAACGGTTTTAAGGATGTAACCTTCCACGATTTCCTGCCGCCAACGCTGAAGACCATTGTGTTCGGGCTGCTCATCGGGATGATTTCATGCTTCCAGGGAATGCGCGCCTCGGGCGGCACCGAAGGCGTCGAGCGTGCCGCAACAAACTCCGTGGTCCTGGCTTCTCTCTTCATCATCCTGGCCGACGTGTTGCTTGTTCGCTTGATTCTCGTATTTTTTTCCTGAGAGGCGCGCCCCGGTGACCAAACAAATGCTGGACAAACAACCACGCGAGGTAAGCAGCAAAAAAACAAAGAGCAAAAGCTTGCCACCCGCGATCCAGGTGGAATCGCTCAGCAAATCTTTCGGCGAACAAACCGTCCTGAAGCGCATCAGCCTGGAAATTACGCAAGGCGAAACGCTCGCCGTTCTGGGGCGCAGCGGCACCGGCAAGAGCGTCTTGCTCAAATTGATTATCGGCTTGCACAAGCCTGATGCGGGTTCGATTCGCGTCAACGGAGCGGAGGTCACAAACCTGCCGCCGAAGGAACTTAACGAGGTCCGCAAAAAAGTCGGCTTTTTGTTCCAGCAGGCGGCACTTTACGATTCACTGACCGTCGAAGAAAACGTCGCCTTTCCGCTGCGCCGCCATTCCAAGATGTCCGACGGCGAGCGAAACAAACGCGTGCACGACCTGCTCGCAAGCGTGGGAATGGACCAGGATGCGCACAAACTGCCTGCCCAACTCTCCGGTGGAATGCAAAAACGCGTCGGCCTGGCGCGCGCCCTGGCTCTCGACCCCGAAATCTTGCTTTTTGATGAGCCCACGGCGGGTCTGGATCCGATCACTGCTGCGGAAACCGACGACCTGATTCTACGTCTGCAGAAAGAGCGTCACCTGGCGTCAGTGGTCGTGACCCACGATATTCACGGAGCGCGGGCCGTTTCTGACCGGCTGGCTCTGCTGCGCGATGGCGAAATTCTGATCGAAGGGACCTTTGAGGACTTGCGAAAGAGCCGCGATCCATTTGTCGTGCAATTTTTGAACGGCTCTTAGGGGAATAGCTATGTCTACGGCGTTTCGAGTCGGCGTTCTGGTCGTTTTGGCAGTATTGTTTCTGTCTATCGGCGTCTTCTTGATCGGCACCTACCGCTTGAAAGCTGATTTCCAAAACGTCGCCGGTCTAAACAATGGCGCCGAAGTTAGGATTGGCGGAATTCATCAGGGCACCGTTAAGGAGATCGATCTGCCTTCGCAGCCAGACGGGAAGGTGACCGTGGTGATGAATCTGCGCACTCCAACCCGCAATATCGTTAAGAAAGATTCGCGTGCGTCCATCAAGACGGAAGGGCTCCTGGGCGACAAATATGTCGAAATCTCCTTCGGTTCGCCCAAGGCAGAGGCCGTCGGAAACTACGACACAATCGCGAGCGAGACTCCCAAAGACATGTCGGAAGAGACCCGTGCACTCACCAACGAAGCCCGTGAGGGTCTCTCGGCCTTTCGTGACAACATGGAGGCCCTCCAGCACAATTTCCTACTCCGCGGATTTTTCGAAAAGCGCGGGTACAACGGTACTGGCGAATTGACCCAGCACTCCATCCCTCGACTTCCGGCACGAACGCCTGCCAAAGAATTCAATTACGAATCGAAAGACATTTTCGACAAGCCCGATAGTGCGAAACTGAAGAACAAGAAACCACTGGACGATGCCGGGAAGTTTCTCGAAGAGAATCCTTTCGGTCTCGCCGTCGTTGCCTCGTCGGAAGCAAAGGGCGATACCGACAAGCTCCGCGTGCTCACTGAAGCTCGCGCAAAAGTTGTTCGCGACTACCTAACGCAGAGTTTTAAGCTGGACGACAAACGGGTGAAGACCATCGGACTTGGCAAAACCAAGAAGGTCGACGAATCTTCCAAGCTCCTCATCCTTGTCTATCCGCCCGCTGCCTCGCCTCAACGTTCGTCGCCATCCGGCCAGTAGCCCAGACAGCGAGTGGCGCACAGTCGTGCTGCCTATCACCTTGGGCGCTTTGTGAAAGGAAGCAGCATCGGCGTCCGCTGACGGTACTGCCTGTACGCATCCCCAAAAAAACTGATCAAATCATGTTCTTCGAATTGAATCGCCACTAGGATGTAGCCCGTCGTTGCGATCGAAAATAACAGGTGCCCCTGAGTCATCCTGGGTGTGGCCCAGAACGCGATGAGGAACCCGAGGTAGATGGGGTGGCGAACACTCTGGTACAGCATCGGCGTTTTGAAGCCAATTGGTTCATAGGGCTGGCCGCGCAAGTGCAATGCGACCTGCCGCAAGCCAAAAAGATCAGTGTGGCTCACCATAAGCGTGCTTCCTAAAACGGTAAGCCAGCCAATACAAAAAAGAGCCCAGAGTATCCATCGGCCGGCAGCGTTCTCGACGTTCCATACAACTCCGGTCATCGGCTGCCACTGCCAATAAAGCAAATCGAGGGCCAGACTCGCGAGCAGGACATACGTGCTTCGTTCAATGGCGTGGGGAATGACCTTTGTCCAAGCACGTTTAAACCACTGGCGCGCCATCACACTGCGCTGGATAGCGAACAGCCCCAACAAGAGCGCATCGATTAGCAAGGCCTCGACGGAAAAAACCCCTCCATCCGAATCAATCGATTTGGGAACAAAAAAGTTCCCAACAAAGCCGATGGCGTAGAGAAATGTCAGAAAGAAAATCAGGTATGCGACAAGCCCATATAGGAACGCCGCGATCTTGCCCATTGTGTCCACCTCCCGAGCCTACGTTTCACTTTTCTAAGGATTCGCTTTGGACGTAAACCTCAGCCGTTGAAAAACCACCGTGGCAGGAATTTGCGCGAATCCTAGCTCGGCATTATTTCCCTGTCAAGCTGGATACCCGCGGTGTGGATACCCGCGGTGCCCGCGGTGTCGCTGCAAAATGAGAATGTCCGGTTTGAGCAAAGTAAGAGAAATGTCCGCTTTATAGGTGGCCGAGGGCCCTATGGAAACGGAGCGAATCGCCTTGAGCCAGCGAGAACGGGACCGGCTAGGGGTGCCAGACGGCTCGCCAGGTAGCCGACGATCACACCGCCAGCCGGGATAGCAACCGCTGGCGCGGAGCGGCGACTGGATTGCTCACACTGGCTACGCTTCCGCGGCCGGTATCACCGCCTGCGCCATTGCCCGGCACCCCTGCGACCGTCCGCAAGTCCTTCCCGGCCTACGGCCTCCAGGACCCAATACCATGTGCCTGCCGATCACCCCCGGAGGAAACCGTGGAACAGGACATTTCTAATTTGCTAGGTACCCGCAGGCGTCAAACGGTTGAGCTTTACGCATCCCGGCATATCTTTCCCGCATACAACCGCGTTTCGCAGAGAGCGGGAGTGCATAATAGAAAAATCAGCACTGGCGCTCGACTCCCAAGTAGAATGCGGGTTCGCTGCCGAAAGGAAAGCGTCATGCGAACCGTTCAATTCCTCATTTGTCTATTTGCTGTAGCGTTCCTTGCCTCGGCGCCGGCGCTGCCCCAGGAAGTTCAACCGGCGAAGAAGCTCACCATCATCGGAAAACTCACTCGCGTAATGGCTATCGGAGGAGAATCGACAGGTTGGTCACTCGAATTGAAACGCCAAATCGCGCTGGAAGGGAAGAAGATGAGATCAATCGAAATCAGCGGTCCAGCCGAAGAATTCGAGAAGCTCAACGGCCAGCGCGTCCGTGCCAAAGGGAGTCTAATCCATCGAACCGGCATCGAGCGCGCCGATCATCTGGTCCTCGAAGTCACTTCTATCAGCGCCGTTAAGTGAGCCGCGCTCTGTGGCTACGCTCGCTCGTCTAGCAATGCTTGCAACCTAGCGTACCCTGCGCGGCTTACGGGCAGCCTTGCTCCATTCGATAAAATCGCCACCCGGCTGTCCTTGCCGTACGGTTCAATCCGCGTCACTCGTTCCAGGTTCACCACGTACGACCGGTGAATCCGCACAAACTGTTTTGGATCGAGGGCCGCTTCGAGGCTGGCAATCGTCTGCTGTTTCAAGTGTTTTTTTCCCGTGTTCCGTCTTTCACCACAAGCCGCTCCGCAAATTGCCCGGGCGGCCGAGCCGCCATTGCCAATTCCGTGGGCGCTGGTTTCTTTTCCGATGTTCGCGCCTTGACCCGCTGCAATGCAGCTGCGAGCCGCTCTTTGCCGACAGGCTTCAGCAAATAGTCCACGGCATGTACTTCAAACGCCCGCATCGCGTATTCATCGTACGCGGTTACAAAGATCACCGGCACGTCCGGACCGATTAGTTCCAATACATCAAACCCGGTCAGCTTCGGCATTTGCACGTCCAGGAACAGCAAGTCTG
>QHYO01000258.1:0-901 GCA_003224135.1 Acidobacteriota bacterium
TGGAATCGCCGTTCGAGCGCAGGGTCTTTTTCAATGTATTTTTTGTATTCGTTGAGTGTGGTCGCGCCAATCGCGCGCAGTTCGCCACGCGCGAGCGCCGGCTTCAACATGTTGGACGCGTCCATGGAGCCTTCGGCGGCGCCCGCTCCGACGAGGGTGTGCAGCTCGTCGATGAACAGAATAATCTGGCCTTCCGATTGAGTGATTTCCTTCAGCACGGCCTTGAGGCGGTCTTCGAATTCGCCGCGGAATTTCGCGCCTGCAACCAGAGCCGCCAGATCCAACGCAACCAGCCGCTTGGTTTTCAACACGTCGGGTACATCGCCAGAAATAATGCGTTGCGCAAGACCTTCGGCGATGGCCGTCTTGCCGACGCCCGGTTCACCAATCAAAACAGGATTATTTTTGGTGCGCCGCGCCAGAATCTGCATCACACGACGAATCTCCTCGTCGCGGCCGATTACCGGATCAAGCTTGGACCTTCGCGCAAGTTCGGTGAGGTCGCGCGCGTATTTCTCGAGGGCTTCGTAGGTCGCTTCCGGATTCTGCGATGTAACGCGCTGCGTGCCGCGCACACCTGTCAAAGCCTGAAGAATGGCTTCGTGCGAGGCACCCGATTTTTTCAAGATCTGGCCTGCGGGATCGCGATCCGAACCCGCAATCGCCAGGAACAGATGTTCCGTCGAGACGTACTCGTCCTTGAACTTCTCGGCTTCCTTGAATGCACGCTCGAGCGCGTCGTTCAACGCCCGGCCCATTCGCTGCTCGGAAAAGCCCTGAACTTTCGGCAGCCGGCCAAGTTCGCGTTCCACGTCGCTGCTCAAGACTTCCTGACGAATGCCGAGTCGCGCGAGCAGTGGCGGCACCACGCCATCCGCCTGGCTTGCCAATGCGGCGAGCA
>QHYO01000258.1:926-7069 GCA_003224135.1 Acidobacteriota bacterium
AGCGCTTCCTGCGCCTTTACCGTCAGTTTTTCGAATCGCACCATAATGAATTGCTCCTGCCATTTTTTGAGAAATGGGTTCGAAAAAGGGGCTGGCGCGGCGCCAGCCCCATGCTACTCCACTCGAACGAAGAGAAGGATCGCCTTCGCGGAGTTTTTTTACCGGCCTGCGGCGGCGGCAGCCGTTTGTCCGCCGACATTCACCTTGATTTGCTTCGGCTTTGCTTCCTCGCGCTTCGGGATGCTGAGCGTCAGCACACCATCCCTGTAGTCAGCCTTGATGGCTTCCGTATTCACGGTGTTGGCAAGAGAAAAGCTGCGAGCGAACGAACCATAAGCGCGCTCAACGCGCAGGTAATTCTTCTCATCGGCCTTCTTTTCAAACTTCCGCTCACCGCGAATCGTCAAAATATTGTTTTCCACGCGGATGTCCAGATCCTCCGGTTTGACGTCCGGCAGGTCGGCTTTCACGACGAGTTCATGCTCGCCTTCGTAAATGTCCACTGCCGGAGCCCACGTGGTCAGGTTTTGTTCCTGAAACGCACGACCGAAGAAGTCGCTGAACAAGCGGTTCATCTGAGCTTCAGGGGAGTTCCCGCGGAAGGGTTCCCAACGATCCAAAGTAGCCATAAAAGGCACCTCCTGGTAATTACAACGACTGCATCATAAAATATGCGTGTATCATTGTCAAGTATGAGTTGCGTGCCGATCGACTTATAAAATAAACTGTTTAATATCAATTAAATAGACGCAATCAGCGGACCTCGGTTTGCCTTCAAGGTACGTACTCAAGGAGCCCAAGAAGATGCCCAAGACGGCAGTTCCGCCTTTTCGGTGACTTCGCCCCGAGTGAGGTACACTCGCTTTACCGTGCGCACCGACGAGTTCGATTACCGGCTTCCGCGAGCGCAGATTGCGCAGCGACCGCTGCCGCAGCGCGATGCCTCAAGGCTTCTCTTACTCGAGCGTTCCACTGGCGCCACAACTGACTTCCGTTTTGCGCAGCTGCCTGACCTTCTTCGCGGAGGCGAGCTCCTGGTGTTCAACAACGCGCGAGTGATTCCTGCGCGTTTATTCGGAAAACGAGCGGGCGTTCACTCCCAGTCGCCGTCGCGTGCGACCGCGAAGGAGCATCTTAGCGGGATTGTCGAAGTCCTTCTGACGCGGCAGGTGGCGGGCGAGGTTTGGGAAGCGCTTGTCCGGCCGGGCAGGAAACTACCCGTAGGTGAGCGAATCATCTTCGGCGAAGGGGAACTCGAAGCCGAAATTCTTTCGCGCGGTGACCTTGGACTTCGCACCGTGCAATTTTCGAGCCGGGATGAAGATATGGCACAGAAACACATGGAGCGCCTGGGCCATGTCCCGCTTCCGCCGTACATCGAGCGCCAGGATGAGAATTCCGATCGCGAGCGCTACCAAACTGTATTCGCAAAAAAAGCGGGAGCCATCGCAGCTCCCACGGCCGGGTTGCATTTTTCGCAGGAGATGATGGCACGACTTTGCGAAAAAGGAATCGAACTATGTGAACTGACGCTCGACGTTGGCTTGGGTACTTTTCAGCCGATTCACTCCGAAACGCTGGAGCAGCACGTGATGCATGCGGAGCAATATGAGATTTCTGAGGAAACAGCCGGAAGGATCATGGCGGCCCGCGCCGCGAAAAGAGCAGTGGTTGCGATTGGAACCACAGTCGTTCGCGCGTTGGAGGATTCCGCCCAACACGCGCAGAAAGAGCGAACCGGCAAATTGCTGGTCGCCGGCAAATCGGAAGCGAGAATTTTTATTTTGCCTGGATATAAGTTTCTTGCCGTCGATGCACTACTCACAAATTTCCATCTGCCGCGATCGACGCTTCTGGCGCTCGTCTGTTCTTTCGCCGGCAGGGAACAGATCTTGGCCGCCTATCGCCATGCGGTTGACGCCGAATACCGATTTTATAGCTACGGCGACTGCATGCTGATTCGCTAGGTCTCGAATCTCGTCCAGAAACGGATTTTAGAAATCCCGGTGTAAGCGTTTTATGGACAATATCCGTACAAATATCTCGGGTGAAGAGGGAAACCGCGCACAAGCGAGATTTCCCCCGTCGAGCGTTGAATCTGATTACGAGCGTGGCTCCTTATTCGGCGAAAACAAACGTGTATTGAGACTTGGCTTCGCGCTCTTCCCAGCGGCCTTCGCTTTCCGCCACCGTATTCTTGCCCTTTTGAACGGTGGCTTTGCTGCCGTCGATCGAGAGCTGATATTCGCCGGCCGCGAGCGAAGCTTTACCAACTTTTGCTGGTTGCGAGATGTTGATGGTCTTTGTTAACGGTTTGGCGAAAACCGGCACCACCATTGCCAAAGCAACGAAAAGTGCCGCCGTGCGATGGATCGAATTGATTTTCATGCGTGTCACCTATTCCCTTTCGCTCAGGACAGAAAGCCGCAGGGGATGAGATTCGAAGACAGTTGACACGCGGTATCGGTGCGGGTAGTCTCGCCTCGACACCAAGATTTCTGGACTAAGCCCCGGAAAAGCGTGCGTGTCAACATCGCCCCGCGGCTCGAACCGCGGGGTTTTTTTCTGTCTCAAACTTGTACAGCCCCAAAATCGGCCGCACCCGTATAGACGAGGGACCCTACGCGAATGTTTCGCGGCTTCGTGAATTTTCTTGTGAAAGTTCGTTAGCGAATGGAAAAAACCATTTCGATTTGGCACTCGCGATGCTTCCTGGCAAGTAACATCGCAGTCGCGCATGAATTATTACTAAATTTATGCAATATTTTTGAGGTAAAAGTGACATCGGCGCGTCTATGTCACTTGCTTTGTTATCCTTTTTGTCGGTTCAGGGTTTGCAAAACGAACCCTGAAACCGTGATGCATACCGGAAGACGTTCCACTATACTCATGTGCGCTCTTTCGGACTTTTGAATGCGACTTCTGATGCTTAGCGATCTCCATGCCAATCTCACAGCCTTCGATGCAGTCCTCGCGGCTGCTTCCGGAAAGTGGGACGCTGCCGTGTGCCTCGGCGACGTTGTCGGGTACGGTCCCGATCCTGCCACGGTCTCCGAAAAACTGCAGACCATTACCAGCGACGTGATTCGCGGCAATCACGATAAAGCGGTCGCGGGAATCATGACCTCTGACGATTTCAATCCCGTTGCAAAGATGGCCGTGGAATGGACACAGTCTCAGCTGAGCCCCGAACTTATGTCCTGGCTCTCCACTCTTCCTCCGGGACCGAAAAAAGCGCAAGGCGTGGTGCTGATTCACGGAGCATTTCAGGACGAAGATGAATATGTTTTCACGCCCGCACAAGCACTCGAAGGCCTGCTTGATTCGAGCACCGTTCTGAGCTTTTTCGGCCACACGCACCATCAGGGCGGATTCTCATATCACGAGAGTGATATCGAAGTTCTCCCATTGCGGCCAAGACCAATGGAGCCGTTTTCGGCATTGCATCTGGAGCCCGACCACAAATATTTACTGAATCCCGGCTCAATCGGACAGCCGCGCGACGGCGATCCCCGCGCCGCTTTTGCGATTGCCGATTTCGATCACAAAATCGTGGAATTCTGGCGCGTACCGTACGATATTTCTTCTGTGCAGTCGCGAATGTATGAAGCCAACCTGCCGGAACCTCTTATTTTCCGGCTGGCACTGGGCCGCTAAGATCGGAAAGAAAATGCAGGACGGATTCGAATCTCCATTGCCGGAGCCGGAAAAAGAGTCCGCCGGAATTTTCCGGCATCCCGCTGTCATTGCTGTGGCTACTTTGTTGAGCCTCGCAGCGGTGTATTTGTTGTTCTTTCGCGGCCCGGCTCCTTCGCCTTCGGCGAGGCAGACGCGTTTTCCGTTCGGTCCGGCGGAACGGGCTTACGCTGCGAAATTGCAATTTGGAAATTTTGAGATGAGCCGCGCGGAAAGTTTTATCCACCAGGAAGTCACCTACCTTGCCGGCGACGTGTTGAATTCCGGTGACCGTACACTTTCGGGGATCGAGGCCACAATCGAATTCCAGGACGACATGAAGCAGATTGCCCTGAAGGAAACACGGCCCATCTTGTTCGGATCGACGGCATTGCTTCCGCCCGGGAAAACCGCGCATTTCGAAATCTCCTTCGATCACTTGCCCCCATCGTGGAATATGCAGCTGCCTTCCGTCGAGGTGGCTGGCCTGCAATTCGCCCGTTCAGATCGCTAGTATCTATGTACATAACTCACCTAGAATGCCGCGGTGCACCTGGCCTCAGAGCTGGAACCGTCTGCTCGCGAGTTCGCCGCCGCGAAGCCGTTCCACGGACTGGCGGAGTCCTGGCGCGGTGGCTTGTGCGTTGTTCTTGTCCGTAATTCCTGGTTCTCGCAGTCCGCATTTCGCCTGCGACCTTTGCCTGCTCGACGGGGTATACTGCTCGTGCATTTCGAACGAAAGGTCATTCTTCGTGAATTTCTCCGTAAAGATCCGCCACCAGAATCAAGTGTCTTTGATTGACGTTTCCGGACATCTAACTTTTTTTGAAGTCGGTGCGCTTGGCAGCTCCATTCACTCGCTACTGAAGGAACGACGAAAAAATATCGTTCTCAATCTCAGTGGACTGGCATACCTGGACAGTTCAGGAATCGGCGAGTTGGCGCGGATCTACGTTGCGGTCGTCAAACAGGGCGGTGCAATGAAGGTCATTGGCCTGACCCCAAGAGTCGAGGAAGTACTTAAGATCACGCATTTGTCGCAGGTGTTTCAGGAATTTCCAGACGAACAGTCCGCTCTCTTGAGCTTTCCCGCAAATTCTTGACCCTGATTTCGCCTGAGTGAGTGGGTTTAGTCGCGCGGATAGCCGCGCCTTCCATCTTGACCTCGCCTGGCGGTCTGTCTCAGACTATGGCTTCAGACCCAGTCCTGTCGCCCTCAGCCGTTGTTTCCCGGAGCCCTAGTTCCAGCCCCAGTTCCAGCCCGCCTCTCTCAGAGAGAGCATGCACGGCCGTACGCAGAGGATCCATGAAAAGGGAGTTCTATGAAAAAGAGTTTGCTTGCGCTGATTCGTTGTCCTGATTGCGGTTTTGGTCTCTCCCTTGTTAACGCAAGCCGTACAGACGCCGAGATTATTTCAGGGAGTTTGCTTTGCGAAGTGTGCCGCGCAAGTTTTCCGATTGAGGACGGGTTGCCAGTAATTCTCCGCTCGGATACGCGGTCCGAACGCACTAGGCAATCGTTCGGAAAGCAGTGGACGCTGCATGAGCAAAGACGATTTGAGCAGCAGACCATCTACGGGAAAAAACCGGAGGAAGGCCTGCAGGATTTTCGGCGGGCCTTCGGTCTAGCGGACTTTTCCTCGCTTCACGATTGCGTCATTCTCGACGCCGGATGTGGCTCAGGAGCCTTGACCGCCGACATCGGAAAAGCTGCACCCTCGGCAACAGTGATTGGAGTGGACTTCAGCGAATCGGCGCGGCTGGCACATGCGCGATGCCGCGCGTTTCCGAACGTTCATATCATCCAGGCTGATTTGTCGCGGCCACCGTTCGCAACTCGCACGTTCGACCTTATCTGGAGCGAGGGTGTAATCCATCACACTCCCGATACACACAGAAGTTTTTCCAGCCTGGCTCCTCTTGCGAAGCCGGGCGGCAAATTATATATCTGGATTTATTCGAAAAAGGTCATCTCACCCTATCGCATGGCGCGAAAACTCTTGCGCAAATCATACCTGCTTCCGCAACCGGCTCTGTACGCTTTGGCGTGGACACTGGCGCTGCCCCTGCACGCCGCGAACAAAATCCGCGAAGCTCTGCGCACCA
Source organism: Acidobacteriota bacterium (assembly GCA_003224135.1). GTDB lineage: Bacteria > Acidobacteriota > Terriglobia > Acidiferrales > UBA7541 > Acidiferrum. Next base: position 6,708 of record QHYO01000258.1, read on the forward strand.
CAAGAATTCGTCATCGGCTTGCCGCGACCGCCTATTCTTTTTACGATGTCCTGTCGCCGGAGTTTATGCATTGCCATTCGCGACATGAGGTGACCGAATGGTTCAGCTCGCATGGCTACGCGCAATTGCGCTTTTTCTCGGAAACCGCTGATATCGCGGTATGCGGCACGAAACAATAATTTCAATGGAAGATGGAAACTGCGCCCTAAAAGGAGAGAAGCAGTTAGGGCGTTTGGCCCTAACTGCCTCCCGGGGTGTGTCCTCGAAGTGGTGTTATTAGGTTAGATGTATCCCGGCAAAAAAGGTTTCCCTTTGCTGAAAAAAGTTTTGCAAGAAAATGAGCGCGGCAAAATGCTAGTAAA
>QHYO01000257.1 GCA_003224135.1 Acidobacteriota bacterium
TGTGCCGTCTGCCGAGGTGTTTGTCTCAGGCTTCGCGATTGAAGACAATTCTCTGGAAGCATCTGACCGTGTAGCTTTATCGCCAGGAGCCGGCGCACTCGAGGTGAAGTTTGACGCCATCCGCCTGTCGAATCCGTCGCAACTGCAGTTCCGCTACAAGCTGGACGGCTATGACCGCGATTGGACCACAACATGGGCGCGTCGCGCGCTCTATCAGCACTTGCCGCCCGGCACTTATCGCTTTCTTGTGAGCGCTCATGATGCGGGGCAGGCCTGGAATGACCACATCGCTGAAGTTTCCGTGGTGCAGAAGCCATTCTTCTATCAAGCGGGATGGTTCTACGTCCTGGTGTTGGTCAGTCTAGTCCTGCTGGTAATAGTTGTGTTCCGCTGGCGCGTTGCCCGAGTAAAAGGGCGGCTGAAGCTCATCATGGAGGAACGCAACCGCATTGCCAGGGAATGGCACGATACGCTCATGGCCGGATTCGCCGCTATCTCCTGGCAGTTGGAGGCGACGCGAGCAGGCATTGCAGGAGAGCCGAACCACACAGCATCCTCGCTCGATCTAGCTCGAAACATGGTGAGGCATTGTCAGACCGAAGCGCGCCGCATCATTTGGGATATGCACGACGGAGCCGAGCCTGTCGGGCCGCTATCCTCGGCTCTCTCGAAAGCCCTGGATGGAATAAGTGCCAGGTTGCAGGTCAAAACGCAGCTGCGGGTTATTGGTGAGGAGCGGGTTCTTTCACCGCTTGCTGTGCATCATCTCACCTGTATTTGTCAGGAAGCCGTGACCAATGCCACGCGTCACGCGGTTCCCACCACGATTCAAATTGTCTTGGAGTACCAGCCAACCGCCATCACTCTCTCGGTGAAGGATGACGGCCGCGGGTTTCGACTAGCCGAAGCTTCCTTGCCTGGCCATTTCGGCCTAACCGTGATGGAAGAGCGCGCGAAAAAAGCGGGCGGAACATTTCAGATTCATTCATCCCCGGACGCGGGCACCGAGGTCCTGGTCCACGTTCCGGCGACGGCGGCGGAGCAAGCATGACCGGCTCTCCTGTGAAGATTCTCCTGGTGGAAGATCACTTTATGGCGAGGATGGCGCTGCGATCGATTTTGAGCGGGCGGCCAGATCTTTTGATTGTTGCAGAAACAGACAATGGCCAGGAGGCGATTCGGCTTTACGGCAAGATGCGCCCAGACGTCACGATTATGGATCTCGGGATGCCGGAACTGAGTGGCTTTGAAGCAATCGCAGCGATCCGCAAGCAAGACCGTAATGCAAAGATCGTTGTGCTGACGAATTTTGAGGGCAGCGAAGATGTATATCGCGCACTGAGCCATGGCGCGATGGCCTACCTCACCAAGGACACCAGCGGGCAGGAGCTAATCGCCGCGGTTCTGAGTGTTCACCAGGGGTCACGATACCTACCCAGAGCTGTGCGCGACACGCTTGCCGAGCGCATTCCCTGCTCGGAACTCACACCGCGTGAACACCAGGTATTGGCGTTGATCTCGCAGGGGAACAGCAACAGGGAAATCGCCTCTAATTTGCAGATCGCCGAGAAAACTGTCCGCATCCACGTCAGCAGCCTATTGGCCAAGCTAGGGGCCCGCGATCGAACGCAGGCAGCCATATTTGCCATCCAACGCGGGTTTGTCCACCTGGACTGATCTTTCCGGGAGCGCAGGTTCTTCGAAGCTGTCGAAGTAAAGGCTCGGCTATCGAGCCGCGCCGGTGAATTCTCTTTTCCAATCCCTCTCCCGATTATCACTTAGGTCTCATGTCCTATCTCAGCGTCGGGCATGAGGCCGATGACAACTACTGGATCGCGTGGTTGACTCTCAGGCAAGAAGTCGGCCGCTTGCGAGTGACGGCCCAGGGAACCCACTCGAATTGCATTTCAATCTTGGGAGCAGAGGTCAACGTGGTTCAACGGAAATTCGTTTCGTTGTGTATGCCATTGATGCTTTTCTGTCTTGTGGCGTGTACTGCGGCCAACGCGCAGGTCGCAAACAATACGTCACTCGTGGGAACAGTTACAGACCCGGGCGGTGATGCTATCGCTGGAGCCAAAGTGACGGCAACCAACGAAGGAACGGGCGTCACCTACCCTGCGACCACCAATGGTGATGGCTACTATTCGGTGGATTTCATTTTGGCTGGGGTCTACGACATCGTCGTGGAGCATCCTGGCTTTACCAAGACGCTGCAAAAGGGAATTGTAGTGCAGAGCAATCACGCCGTTCGCACTGACATGGCCCTAAAGGTAGGCGAGGTAAGCGACATCATTACAGTTGAGGCGACGACGCCCCCGATTTCAACGGACGACGCGACCTTGCTCGAAACACTCGACGGCCGATCCATCACTGATCTGCCCTTGAATGGACGCGACGCACTAAGGCTCGCAGCGACGACCTCGAACGTGACCGTCGGGCCAAAATCGGACTTCACCGGGATTCCACCTGGCGAGGACTTTATCGGCGCAGGCACGCGCGAAATCACAAACAGCCTGACGCTGGACGGCATCACCATCATGAACAATCTGATTACAGTCACGTCCGTGACTCCGAATCTGGACGCAGTGCAGGAAGTGCAGATTCAAAACGGGAATTACACAGCGCAGTACGGCAGTTACATGGGTGTCCACGTCAACCTGACCACGAAGTCCGGCACGAACAGCGTCCACGGCGCGCTCTATGAGTTCGTACGGAACGATTTGTTTGATGCACACCCCTATTTTGATGCCCCAGGATCCGCGAAGCAGCCACTGCGCATAAACCAGTTCGGTACGGAAGTCGATGGACCTGTCTACCTGCCCAGGATCTACGATGGCCGCAATAAGACATTCTTTACCGCGTCTTACGAGGGTTTGCGTCAGATTAAGAGCCTCACCCTGAACGGCACAACGCTGACAGACGCTATGCGCGGCGGAGATTTTTCATCACTCCTGCCTGATACGCAGCTGACGAACCCGTACACCGGACAGCCGTTCGTGGGCAACATCATTCCGGCGCAATACATGAGTTCCGTGGCACAGAAACTTCTCCAGTATCTTCCCCTGCCGCAGTCGGGCAACACCTTCACCAGCAACTCGCCCTCGAACATCACGACGAACAAGACACTGGAACGCATCGATCAGACGATCGGAGACAAGGTGCGTCTATTTGTGCGCTACGACTGGGAAAACCTGACTTTTTTTGGCGGCGGTGATCCTAATCCTGTAAACCTGACATCCGGTCCTGCGAACAACAGAAACATCGCCTTTGGTTATACGCATATTTTCAGCCCCAGCCTTGTGAACGACTTCAGGCTTGGTCGAAATCACTTGGTCACAAACGCGTTGAATTACTTCGCCGTAAAAGGCTTGGCCACCGCCGGTACGGATTTAGGTATTCCTGGGTTTACGGGTGACACAACGTTCAGCAATCCCGGTATCCCCGACATAAACGTCGACAGCTATATCGGAGCCGGCAATGCCGGGACGAACTGGATCCAGGACGATACCACGTGGCATGGCTACGACCAGATCAGCTACACACACGGCAAACACAACATCATGGCCGGCCTTGAGTTTAGAAAGCTGACCACCGGGCGTGCTGCCGCAAATAGTCCCCGCGGCGTTTTTAACTTTACTGGCGAACTTACTGGTAACGCTGCGGCGGATTTTATCGTGGGCACACCCGCCAGCGATCAGACACCGCTACAGGAAATCAAAGGAATCGTCGCGGAGTGGCGCGATGGTTTCTTTGTGTTGGACAACTGGCAAGCGACACGAAAGCTCACTTTGAATATCGGACTGCGGTACGAGTTGCCAACAGTGCCGTACAGCGTGAACGGACAAGCTCGTATTCTCAACGCGGACGAGACCGCATTGATACCCGACACAATACCGTCTCCCGGGTTTCAGTTCATCAAGCCGAATCACGACAACTGGGCGCCGCGCCTGGGATTCGCCTATCGTCTTTCCGAGAAGACTGTCGTTCGTGGCGGCGGGGGTTTCTACTACAACCCGAACCAGACGAACAGCTTTACGTTGTCGACGACGAATCCGCCATTCGGGCTTTCAGCGACGTATTCCGCGGTCGCGCCCTCAACGGCGCTCCAGCCGTGTTTAACGTCTTCAGAGAAAACCCGTATCTACCTACGCCCAGGATGTATCAATGGAATCTTGGGGCGGAGCGTGAGTTGTGGAGAAATGCTGGGTTTGAGTTGCAATATCTCGGTTCGCATTCCCTGCACCTCGATCGGAGCTACTATGACAATCAGCCGACGCCTGGTCCGGGATCGATTCAGTCGCGGCGCCCAAATCAGCTCTGGGGACAAATTCGCACGATTCAGAACGACGAAATCGCCAACTACAACGGATTGACGGCAATTTTCCGTCAGCGCATGACCCGTGGCCTGCAAGTCCTGGCGAGCTATACGTGGTCTCATACACTCGACATCTCCTCCGATTCGAACGATGGAGGCTACCCCGTCAACGCATACGATTGGCATGCTGATTACGGAAATTCGAATTGGGACATCCGGCACAGGTTTGTAGCAAGTTTGGTCTACGATTTGCCAAAGTTTGCGGGGCAAAACTGGCTGGTGCGCGGTGTATTTGGTCATTGGCAGTTCAACGACATCACAACGCTTCAGAGCGGCAAACCCATCAACGTCACGATGGCGGCAGACGTAGCCAGCATCAGCCGCGCCGGGAACCAGCGCCCGAATTTGGTCGGGAAGCCCAGCGCGGATTGCAATACCGGCCACATATCGGACTGTATCGACATCACCGCGTTCGCTACTCCGGATGCTTTCACTCTAGGGAACGCGGGAAGGAATATCTTGACGGGACCAAGCTACCTGAACACGGACCTGTCCTTGTTTAAAGTCTTTCCGCTTCGCGAGCGCATGAAGCTTGAATTTCGCGCCGAGTTTTTCAATGCATTCAATCGGCCTCAGCTGGCCAATCCGAACGCGACGATTGGCGACTCATTCGGCCAAATTCAATCAACCGTCGCCGACAACCGGGACGTCCAGTTTGGACTGAAATTTGTTTTCTAGGTTCCCCAAAAAAAACAAACAACCCCTAACTACCCCTGTTCGGAGAGGCGGACAATCAGCCGCCTCTTCGAACATTCTTGGGCGGTCCTCAGAATCGCACGGATCTTGACAAGCGCAGTTTGGTGAGGGCAATTAGTACAGT
>QHYO01000259.1:0-765 GCA_003224135.1 Acidobacteriota bacterium
AGAGGGCTAGGCGTTGCTCCTTTGCAGGATCCGCGGGTCAGCGCGCTGCTTGGTATGAGCAGGAATGAGTTGCTGAAGGAATTGCGATTCTTGTTAAGCGATGGAAGGAACTATGGTGGCGCGCGAGCCGTTGTGGCAGTAGCTCGCGAAATTTGGTGGGCGAAACCGTTCGTCTGGCTTGCCGGGCTTCCCGGGATGATGCGCGTGCTGGACGCGGGGTACAAGAGGATTGCGGCGCGGCGAGGCTGCGTCGCCGAAACTTGCGAAGCGAGAACACGATCCTGAGCGCCAGTTCTTAGCGGAGGCCTGCGTGCGTGGAACGAATATTTGGCAATGGGAAGGGCGAGTGAATCGCGGCACATATTTTTTCGTTGGCGCGGCGGCATTTGCCTTGAAGTTCCTGCTCGATTGGGCGGTTGTTACCCAAGTATTTCATCGCTCGTGGAGTTTGCTGAACTACTGGCGGCCATTCGGGGCGATTTCCGGCATTCACGGCTTGACGCTTGAAAACCGGCTCTTCGCAGGAGTGATGTTATTTTTGGCGCTGCCTTTTATTTGGCTTGGCCTTGCGATGACCGTGAAGCGTTTGCGCGATGCCGGTGAACCAACATGGCTGGCGGCATTATTTTTCGCACCCCTAGCGAACTTGCTCTTTTTTCTGGTCTTAAGCCTCAAGCCATCCGTCAAGGAAACACTAGCCGAAGAAGGCGCTCCGTGGCCCGGTCCGAATTTTCTCGAACGATGGATTCCACGAACGCGAGCGGC
>QHYO01000259.1:775-10673 GCA_003224135.1 Acidobacteriota bacterium
GATTTACATTGTTAGGCACACACGTTGTGGCGCAATACGGTTGGGGGCTGTTTGTTGGTTTGCCGTTCTGTCTCGGTTTGTTCGCCGTCTTGACGCATAGCTACCACGAGCCCCGGGGTTTCGGCGAATGTATGACCGTGGCTATTTTGCCGGTGGCGATTCTCGGTTCCATTCTGTTTTTTGTCGCAATTGAAGGTGCGATTTGCCTTGCCATGGCCGCGCCCCTGGCGAGTTTGCTGGCTTTGCTTGGCGGAAGCCTCGGCTACGGGATTCAGGCGGCTCACTGGGGTAGGCGAAATGCTCCCGCAATGCTCTCGATCGCCGTACTGCTGACGCCCGGATTTTACAGTGTTGAACAGTTCACGAGGCCGCAGCCCAGAACCTTTGAAGTAAAAAGTGCGATCGAGATAAATGCGCCGGCAGCTCAAGTGTGGCGGAAGGTCGTGGCATTCAACGAGATTCCACCGCCCAAAGAATCCCTGTTTCGCGCTGGTATTGCGTATCCGATCCGCGCTGAAATCACTGGGCACGGTCCAGGCGCAGTCCGGCATTGCGTGTTTTCAACCGGACCTTTTGTCGAACCGATTATCGTCTGGGATGAGCCACGTCTGTTACGTTTCAGCGTGACCGCGAACCCAGCTCCGCTAAATGAATTAACGCCCTACGGACACATCGAGCCGCAGCACCTGCACGGATACTTTGAATCTCATCAGGGACAATTCTTGCTGACCGCACTGCCCGGCGGCCGCACTCGCATCGAGGGCACAACGTGGTACTCCCATTCCATGTGGCCTGAAACCTACTGGCATTGGTGGTCGGATTACGTCATCCACCGCATCCATATGAGGGTCTTGGAACACATCAAAGCACAGGTGGAAGCAAGAACCGAGTGAGGACTTGGCTTGAAGCCGCTAGAGTGGTAACTCAAAATGCTAGGCCGAGGCGGCGCGAGTTTCTGACAGGACGCGCTGATAATAGCGCTCGTAGGAAGGGATGACGTCGTTGGCGCAGAATTTTCTTTTGGCGTTGATCCGGGCGAGTTGACCCATTTCGCGGCCACGGTCGGCACGTGACAAAAGGTCTACGGCGTACTTCGCCGCGGTTGCAACTTCGCCCGGCTGAATGAGATAACCGTCCACGTCGTGTTCAATTACTTCGGGAATTCCGCCCACGTTCGTTGCGATCACGGGCACTTCGCAAGCCATCGCTTCCAGAGCGGCTAATCCAAACGATTCCAACTGTGACGGCAACAGGAACAGGTCGGCATCAGATAGCAAGCGATACACCTGGTCCTGTTTGCCGAGGAAATGTACGTCTTTCTGCAGCTTCTTCTTGCGGACCAGGTATTCGGCAGCTCCGCGGTCAGGTCCGTCGCCGATCAGCACGAGCTTCGCAGGCATTTTCGCGCGGACCTGCGCAAAAATTTCAACAGTATCCGTAATGCGCTTCACGGGACGGAAGTTCGACAGGTGCATCAGGATCGGTTCGCCGGTGGGCGCCCACTTGGCGCGCTGCTCGGGATTCGGCCGGCGGACGTAAAGATCGCAGTTCACGAAATTCGGTATGACCTCAATCGGCCGCTTAATATCGAATTCCTTGAGCGTCTGATCCAGCAAGTATGTCGAAATTGCCGTAACTCCGTCGCTCTGTTCGATGGAAAACTTGGTGATGGGCAGATATGAACGGTTGCTGCCGACGAGCGTGATGTCTGTTCCGTGCAGCGTGGTGATAAACGGCAGGCGGCGAGGCGCGGCCATCGAACGCGCAAGCAGTGCGCTGACTGAATGAGGAATAGCGTAATGGACGTGAAGTAGGTCCAAAGACTCGGCTTCAAAAACTTCAAGCATCTTGGTGGCGAGCGCCAGCGCATACGGTGGATGGTCAAAGAGGGGATACGACGCCACCTCAACCTCGTGAAAAAAGATGTGCGGGTCGTTCAGATTCATGCGAATCGGTGGGGCGTAGCTGATGAAGTGGACGTCGTGGTCGCGCGCGGCAAGCTCCTGACCGAGCTCCGTGGCAACGACGCCGGAGCCGCCGTAAGTTGGATAGCAGGTTATGCCGATACGCATGGTTTCAAGGTTCCGCAAGACGCCGCAGCGAGGCTAACACACCCGCCCAGCGCTAGCTGCTAGAATGGCGGAGTCTTAGAGCCACCAAAATTCCGTGTCTTGGTGCTGTATTAGACGCAGGGCGCTGAAATCCGTGACATTGGGCGCGACGGATCGTTGGCATTGTCGCTGACACAGCAAAAGGGAGGTATTTTGGGCAAAGCAGGCAAACGCGAACTGGGAAAAGAGCACCTCGAGTTCGCTCAAAGCCGTATGAAACTGAGCAAATTCAGCGTCCTGGTCGGATTCGAGGTGGAGCACTTGTACGAGGGCGGCGCCATTCTTCGAATGAAGGTGCAGGACCATCATCGCCAAATCCATAGCGTGGTCCACGGAGGTGTGATTGCCGCCCTGGCGGACACCGCTGCCGCGATTGCAGCGTACACGGTATCTCCACCAGGGGTCGAACTGGTCACCATCGAGCTAAAGATCAACTATCTGCTGCCTATTGTTGAGGGTACGGTGGAAGCGGAAGGAAAAGTACTAAGGGCCGGTAGAAATTTCGTGGTTGTCGAATGCGACGTCAGGAATGACGAAGCCCAACTGGCCGCAAAGGCCCTTATGACGTTTGGCGCTGCAATGAACCGTTCACCGGAAACCGGAGCGGGAATACACCAAAGAGCCCACGTGGACCGCGCTAGAGCGAACCCCAAGGCGCGAACAAGAACTCCTAGCTAAGCCTACTCGTCCCCGTCGCCTTCTTTGTAAACGTACTTTATGGTGCGTTTGAAGATCATTAGGTTCGGGCTGCCCTGCCGGGTCAGTTTAATGCAGTCGTGGTCGTACCACTCCACAATGCCGTGCAGCGTTTCGCCGTCCTCCAATACGACAGCCATCGGAGTGCGGGACTGCATCTGCTTAATCCAATAAAAATTCTCGGCATGCGTAATCTCCGGTGGCGCAGGCTTCTTGCTTGGGGCGGGGCCACCATTGTGGTTTGGATGCGCGTTGCGAGGCGGGAGGGGCTCCTTTACATCGGAAAAGCCTGGGCGAAACATACGACGATTCACCATAAACAGCTCCTTTGGCCCAAAGGTAGGGAAAGTTTGCACCAATATGGGTGAGATGCGCTCTGTGAGCAGCGGGTTACAGTTGCGCGAGAAAAGTTCTGGCATTTTAAGCCCGGGAACTTAATTGCTATTCTCGTGAAATAAGAGAAGGAGCAAGTTCGGCCGCCAGAGCATCGAGGCCGAGTTGCCGATTAAGGTTGCGGCGCGCACCCGCAGCAAGCTGATCGAGCCCGCGCAAACCGCGCATCACCCAGCCCGCGTCAATTCGCCTTGCGACGCTCGCGAGTTCCTTGCAGAGCGGCGCATTGCGAAGCTGCGGCGAATCAATGCCCGAAGTGAGTTCGAGAAGGTCGGAGAGCAGGCTATAAAAAACTGAAAGCTGTTCTTCGAAAGAGATTTCCCGGTCTTTCGAAATTATGTTGGTCTGCGCAAAAACTTGCCCGAATTCCTCGCCACGCGCCGCACGCTCCAGTATCTTCAGCCCATTTCGCCGTCGCAGGCTTTCCTTTTCGGCATCCATCTCAAGCGCGTAGCCTGGGCTGCCTTCCGAAAGCTGGGCAGCAAGGCGGATGGCTGCAGGGGCAAGATCGGACTTTTCCTTGAGGATAGATTCGACTTCCGCAGCCGGCAAGGGCGCAAAGTGGAATTGCAGGCATCTTGAAACAATCGTCGGTAGAAGCGAGTACGGCGAAGGCGCCGTCAGAATCAGAGTGGCCGAGCTCGGGGGTTCCTCCAGAATCTTCAGAAACACGTTTGCCACGTCCCACCGCATGGTTTCCGCGCCATCGATGATGAAAACCCGCCTCCTGCCCATCGGCTGAAAGTAAGCGGCGCGCTGAACGGCACGAAGCTGGCCGATCCTCAGCATCGGGCGCGCCACTGGCGACTTCAGGCGAACAGGATCAGGAACGAGCGCCCAAACGTCGGGATGCGATTGAAGGATTAGCGGGACACGTTCGACGGTGGCGGCATCAGCGCCTTCACCGCGCTCGGCCAAGCCTTGCTCCATCAGCCGTTGTGGCTCGGCGAGCAGCGCAATACGCTGGCAGGTATGGCACTCGCCGCAGGCATCGTCGTTTAGCCGTTCGCAATTTGCGGCCTGCGCAAAGAGACGTGCGAGTGTGTATTTGCCGACTCCTCGCGGTCCCGTAAATAAGAATGCGTGTGGCACACGCCCAACACGCAATGCTCCGCGAAGTGCGGCAACAATCTGCGGATTGCCCAGAAATTCGGAGAAAGCCATTGTCAGGGATTCTCCTTGTGCGGAGCAAAGCAGGGAAGGACCGCGGCTAGAATCTCAGCGGATATTTCCTCGGGCGAACGGATCACCTGCTTTGCGTCGTCGAAGCATTCGATCGTCTTCCAGTTCGACCCACGAGCCAATAAGTCGTACATCGCTGCGGCATCCTGTAAATGACGAATATTAGACTCCAGGATGTCATGTGCCGCGTCAGTGTACTTACGTGCGGATTTTTTCGCCACAAGAGTCTGTGCCTCGTGCGGCGGAAGCCGCAGGTACAGCACGAGGTCTTCCTTCGGCAACTCATAAATGTTGTATTCGAGATGTTCGATCCACGCGCGGAATTCCGCTCGTTTCTCCGGCGCCGTGCGTGCGCTCTGGTGCGCCAGATTTGAACCAACGTAACGGTCGGCAAGAACCACTCCGCCGCTTTCGAGCGCGGCTACGATCGGCCGCTTGCCTTCAAAGCGATCGCCTGCGTAAAGCAAGGCCGTGAAGTGTGGGTCTACCGAATCGAGCGGCCCAAAATTGCCATTGAGAAACTGGCCGACCATTTTGCCGAACCACGAGTCATAATGGGGGAAACCTGTCGACAAAACCAGGTGCCCGCGCGATTCGAGTTCACGCGCCAAAAGACGCACCTGCGTTTGCTTGCCGCTGCCGTCGATTCCTTCCACGGCGATAAGTTTTCCGCGCTCGCCCATCAATGGTTTTTGTTCCGTGCGTTAGTCTAACCGGACCTGACGGAAGCCGCAAAGCCGCACGTGGTACGATTTTAATTGTGTATGAGCGAATCCGGCTTACAGGAGCGAATCGCGGCGATCCGCGAACGAATTGCGGCAGCGGCGAAACGTGCTGGACGCCGAGCGGACGAGATCACGCTGATCGCGGTGTCGAAGACTCATCCTGCCGACGCTATCCGCGCTGCCTTTGAGCTCGGCATTCATCATTTCGGCGAGAATCGCGTTCAGGAATGGGAAGGGAAGCGCGCACCACTAGCAAACTTGCCTGCGCAGTGGCACCTGATCGGACATTTGCAAAGTAACTAGGCCGTGAAGGCTGCGAGAATCTTTCATAGTGTGGATTCTGTCGACGATTTCGCACTCGTGAAGCGCCTCGATCGCGCGCGGGCTGATGCCGCTGAACCACAAAAACTGCGTGTGCTCATTGAAGTGCGAATCGCGCCGGAAGAAACGAAGAGCGGCATCGAACGCGAGGGGCTAACCGCGCTCGCCGACCAAGTCTCCACGTTGAATCAGCTCGATTTGCAAGGGCTGATGTGCATCCCGCCGTTTCTGGAAGATGCGGAAAAAGTTCGGCCGTATTTCGGCGACCTACGCGTCTTAAGAGACGATTTGGAACGGAAGCTCGGAAAAAAGCTGCCAGCCTTATCGATGGGAATGTCTCACGATTTCGAAGTGGCCATCGAAGAAGGCGCAACAGAAGTTCGGATAGGCACGGCAATGTTTGGAACTCGCGCCTCACCGCGGCATCCAACCGGCTAGAGGACACTTGAGGATGAACCTTTTTAGTTCGATTCGTTTGAGGGAAGTGGAGCTAAAGAATCGCATCGTGGTTTCGCCGATGTGCGAGTACTCCGCGTTGGATGGACACCCTCAAACGTGGCATCTGGTACATCTCGGTAGCCGCGCGGTGGGCGGATCCGGACTCGTGTTCACCGAGGCAACGGCGGTTGAAGAGCGCGGGCGAATTTCGCTCGGCGACACGGGTATTTATCTTGATGCGCACGTGGAATCGTGGCGCCCCATCGCAAAGTTTATCCGTGAGCAGGGCGCGGCGCCGGGAATGCAATTGGCGCATGCTGGGCGAAAAGCAAGCGTCATGGTTCCTTGGCTTGGCGGTAAACCGCTTGAACGGAAAGATGGCGCGTGGGAAACGGTCGCTCCAAGCGCGATTGCGTTTGACGCCGGCTATCCCACGCCACGTGCCCTGGCGATAGCGGAGATCGTATCGCTGGTGAAGGCATTTGCTAAGGGCGCAGTACGCGCCCTGGAGGCGGGATTCGAGGTGTTGGAGATTCACGCGGCGCATGGCTATCTGCTGCACGAATTTTTGTCTCCGCTCTCGAATCACCGCAGGGACGAATATGGCGGAAGCTTCGAAAACCGTACTCGGCTAGTCGTGCGCGTGGCAGAGGCCGTGCGAAATGAGTGGCCGGAACGTCTGCCACTTTTCTGTCGCATCTCGGCGACAGATTGGAAAGAGGGGGGCTGGGATTTGCCGCAGTCGGTCGAACTGGCGAAGTTGCTAAAAAGGAGCGGCGTCGATCTGATTGATGTTTCGAGCGGCGGACTTGTGCCGAACGTCAAAATCCCCCTCGGACCGGGTTATCAATTGCCGTTTGCAGTGGCGATTCGGGGGGAAGCGGGAATCGCCACGGGCGGCGTGGGCTTAATCACGGAGCCCGCGCAGGCAGAGACTGTTTTGACAAACGGACAGGCTGATTTGGTGTTTCTGGCGCGCGAGTTTCTGCGCGATCCGTACTGGGCGCGGCGGGCAGCGAAACAATTGGGCGTAACCATCAAGCCGCCAGTGCAGTACGAACGGGCCTGGTAAGCGATCGTGCTCCTTGATCTAAAAGCGCATTCGGAAAGAGGCAGCGTTTCGTTCGCAGTGCGCGTGCAACCCAGAGCCAGCAAGAACGAAGTCGCAGGCCTGATGGACGGCGCATTGAAGATTCGACTGCAGGCCCCTGCCGTCGAAGACCGCGCCAACGAAGCGCTGTGTGAATTCCTGGCCGAGATTTTGAAAAGGCCGTACTCGGCTGTTAGAATTTTGGCCGGTGATCGCAGCCGGACCAAGCGAGTGGAAGTCTTCGGCGTGACCACCGCCCAGGTCGAAGCGCTTTTAGAGCACGACGCCTGAACGCTAGCCCATCACCGGGAGTACGCTACACCTATGAGCTTCCAACTCCACGAAATTCAAGCCGATTTGCGGGCCGCCAGACTTGATGGCTGGCTGTTTTACGATTTTCGCGGTCGGGATCCTATCGCGCATCGGATTTTGGGTCTTCCTAACGCGATGCGCACCCGACGGTGGTTCTATTTTGTTCCTGCAAAAGGAATACCGAAAAAACTGGTCCATAAAATTGAAACGCAGTCGCTCGTCACGCTCCCTGGAGAGACGCTCTACTACTCTGGCCAGGACGAGCTGCGCAAAAACGTAAAAAAAATTTTGCGCCGCGCGAAAAACTTGGCCATGCAATATTCGCCGAAGAACGCTATCCCCTACGTAGCGATGGTAGATGCTGGAACGGTGGAATTGGTCAAGAGCTGTGGCGTGAAAGTGCTGACTTCCGCCGATCTCGTGCAGAAATATGAAGCGTGTTGGACGCCGCAGCAATTGCAGTCACATCTGGAAGCGGGAAGATCAATCGATCGAATCGTCCGCGAGGCTTTCGCGCTTGCGGCCAAAGGCGTTCGCGAGGGCAAGCCGCTTACAGAGGTCGCGCTCCAACAGTGGATTTTGGCGGAATTCGAAAAAGACGACATCACCACCGACGAAGGGCCTGACGTCGCCGTGAACGCGCATGCCAGTGACCCGCACTACGCACCCTCCAACGAACGGCCAACGGAAATCCGGGAAGGTGATCTGCTGCTGCTCGATGTTTGGGGAAAGTTACGATTTTCCGGAAGCGTTTACTACGATGTCGCATGGGTCGGCTATCTCGGCGCCAAGGTTCCGGAAAAATTCGACAGGGTATTCAAGGTAATTGTGCGGGCGCGAGACAATGCCGTGGCGCTTATCCAATCGTCGATCACTGCGGGCAAACCACCGCAAGGCTGGCAAGTGGACCGGGCCGCGCGTAGCGTCATCGAAAAAGCCGGGTACGGAAAATATTTTATCCATCGCACCGGCCATAACATCGGCCAAACGGTCCACGGCAATGGCGTGAACATGGATGGATTTGAAACTCACGATAGCCGCCATTTGATTCCAGGAACGTGCAACTCCGTTGAGCCGGGGATCTATCTGCCGGAGTTCGGGATGCGCAGCGAAGTGAACGTTTATGTTGGCAACGGTGAAGCACGCATCACAGGCGCCGTGCAGAAAGAAGTTCTGGCGCTGCTGGCATAACTTTACCGACGAAACGAAATGCTCGACAACACGACAGCAACCAACACCAACGACGATAGCGGCGATCCTAAGATCGCGATGCACGAAACGCACCAGCCAGAATTGCACGTCGGACATACCAGTAGCTTCGAGGTTCGTGCCGTCGCAATCGCTATCTTGGGCTGGATTCTTCCGGGCTTGGGTCACGCGCTGCTGAAAATGTGGGGCCGCGCTGTCACAGTCTGTCTCACTGTGGCATTTCTCGTCTACCTGGGCGCTGGCATGCGAGGCAATCTTTTTGCCCCCGGCGGCGAAGACGCTTTCGCGCGGCTTGGCTATGCCGCGGATTTGGGAACCGGCAGTTTTTATTATCTCGCGCGCGCTCTTGAAGTCACAGGACCCGACGTTTCGCACGCCGATGGCGATTACGGGACCCGCTTCCTGGCGACGGCGGGCGTTCTGAACCTGCTGGCCGCACTTCACGCCTACGAAGCCGCACGGAGGCGCAAAGCATGACCGTTTTGGTGCCTCTGCGGTTGTCACATTTCCAATGCTTTTTGCTTTTTGCGCTGATTATTTCGCTCGCATTCGGGACTCTTGGCCGGCGTCAGCCGCTCGAACGGCTCAAGTACGCAACATGGTCGTTCGCAATGTTTGTTGTGGTGGGCATCGCGCTTGCGTGGTTGATGTACCCATTTTCGCGTTGAAAACACATGTCCGCTTGATCTGAGGGCCAGTCACCAGGGAAGACCACTATCTGACTAACCCTCAGTTCGCTGTGGATGCATATCACTTGACCAGACAATAGGGTGTACAATTCCGCCGGATCGAGGTCTCGAGTTAACAATCTCGGTTCCGATGTAAGTGGAAACTGGACGGACATCGCACGAAGAATTCCCAATCAAGCCAAAATGCGAAAACTGGGGCTACTTAATGGTTGGCAGAGGCGAGACCGGGCGCGTAGATGATTTGGTGCGAAAGCACACCGATCATTGGGGTTTGCGACCGGATACGACGACCGCATATCTGTGCGGGCATCCGACCATGTGCGAAAACGGACAGGGCATCCTCCAGCGCGCTGGCTGGCAGAAGGGTTCAATGTTTGAAGAACTGTATTTCATCCCGGGGAAAGAAGTCGCTGCCGAGTAGATCTGCTGCCCATGCAGTTCCGCCAAGTCTGAGGAGGTTACATGATCCTTGGGGTTCCCCACGAAAGCTATCCAGGGGAGCGTCGCGTAGCACTAGTACCTGCGGTCATCCCCAATCTGTCCAAGGCGGGATTGGAGGTTGTAATGGAAGCTGGAGCCGGTGCGGAAGCCGGCTATCCTGACGACGAGTACTCCGCAAAAGGAGCGAAAATTCTCGCGGGACGTGCCGAGGTTTTTCGTGTAGCGGATATTGTTGTTCAAGTGCTTTGCTACGGTTCGAATGACAGAACGGGCAAAGATGATCTTCCACAC
>QHYO01000025.1 GCA_003224135.1 Acidobacteriota bacterium
GCACATTTTCCAAAATCTGAAAATAAATTTCGCCATCGCTGAAGCGGCCCAGCATGGCTTTGCCCAAAGGCACGTCGAGATGCCGGCAGATGGATTCGGCCAGCACGGGGTTCGCCGTACCCGAAAAAATTTTGAAACGCTCGTCGTTCACGAAGCGGTCTCCACCCTGCAAAGTCTGCAAGCTGAAATTCCCTGGGTTATTTGGCTAAAGACGCTGAGGATTAATCGCGAGGCGCACAAAGAACAGTGCGACTTTGCATCAGACGGCGATACGAATCGCGCGAGACGGTCTCGCAAACGAAAGTCTGATCAAGCGGAAACCCAACAGCGGCTCGGCGCGCCTTAGCTGGGCTCGGGAAAACTCCAATCACCGCCGAACCGCTACCCGCCAGCAAGGCTTCTGTTGCTCCGTTTTGAAGCAGATCCCGTTTGATTTCAGCCAGACGGGGGTGCTGCTGGAAGACCGCATCCTCAAAATCATTCAGGAGGGGGCTGCCCTGCAGGCTCCAAGAGAGAGCACAGAACCTATGAAGTTTATGGTTTCCGGATGAATTTGTCAATTGCGGGGCGTTGAGTTTTGGTGCGTCAAGCCAGCGATAAGCATCTGGAGTCGGTACATGAATTGCCTGCGGCGAGACGACGAGCAGGTGGAACTTTGGAATATCCGGCAGAGGATAGATTTCGTCGCCCTTGCCAATGCCGAGCGCGCGGCCACCTTCCAGGAAAAAGGGGACATCGGCGCCGAGGCTGGCGGCCAGTTCGAACAGCCGCTCGCGGGGCAGTTGGTTTTTGGCAAGGCGGAGATACCCAATGAGCGCGGATGCCGCGTCGCTCGAGCCGCCGCCCAGCCCTCGGCCAGCCGGAATGGCTTTGCGCAATTCGATGGCGACGCCGTCGCGTTCGTTAAGTTCCTGGCGCAGTGCATCCACTGCGCGATAGGCGAGATTTTTCTCGACAGGCTCACTTGAAAGCGAAGCATTGCCGCGCACGCGGAACTCGATGCCTGGTTTGCGCGTGGATCTTAGCCGCAGTTCGTCTTTTAGCGAAATGGTCTGAAAGATGGTGCGCAGCTCGTGGAATCCATCGGGACGTTTGCCGAGAACTTCCAGACGCAAGTTTACTTTCGCAAGGGCGGGGATACGAACTTCGGACATAGGCTAGGTCAGGGCTTCACTGCACTTTTTTCTCCACCTCGGCAATTTTTTCGGGCTCCACATCCGCGGGCAGGACGCGCTTCCATTCTGCGAGAGACTTTTCCCATTCCGCTGCGGCAAGGTCAGGACGGCCAGACTTGGCATACACATCGCCCAGGTGCGAGTGCATTGTGGGGTCATGTGAATCGCGTTCGAGCGCTTTGCGCAATGTGGCTTCGGCGTCGCCAAGTTTGTTCTGCTTGAAATAAACCCTGCCGAGGCTGTCGAGATACGCGCCATTGTACGGATCTTCCGCAAGGGCGCGGTGCACGAGGGACTGCGCTTCATCGAGACGGATGCCGAGATCTCCGAGCATGTAGCCGTAGTAGTTCAATACCGGAGCGTTCTTAGGGTTCGCCGCGAGCGCTTTCTTGAATTCAGTTTCAGCCTTGTCGAAGAATTTCTGGCGCTCATAAATGGCGCCCAGCAAAAACCAGGTCATTTCGTTGTCGTGCGGCGAGCCGGCAATGGCTTCGGCGGCGCGAGCAGACTGTTCGGCTTCGCCATAACGGCGAGCGCGTTCGTAAATCTGCGCAATGTTCAAATACGTTTCG
>QHYO01000026.1 GCA_003224135.1 Acidobacteriota bacterium
AGCTGACCGAGCTGCTGATAGAGCACAGCGAGCGAACGGCGACGCGACGGCAGCGATGCGGATTGTCCTTTGACGCCAGCGACCGCTTCGGAAAGGACGCGGATCGCGTCTTCATAGCGGCCCTGCGCCTGATACAACATCGCCTCGTTATACATAACGTCGAGGCTGCCGGGAGAATACTGGCGCGCCTTGACGAGCGTTTCCTCCGCTTTGTCCATCTGGTGCAGTTCGCGGTAAACCTGGGCGAGGCGCAAGT
>QHYO01000260.1:0-10511 GCA_003224135.1 Acidobacteriota bacterium
CGGGACGTTTACTTCGACAGATTCAGCTGCGTACCAACAAATGCTGCACGATGTGAACGATCTTCACGCGGGCGGATTTATTCTCGTTACGCGGATCACGCCACTGGGAATTGAGAAAAGCCAGACTTACCCGTCCGCTGTGTTGAGCAATCAACTGCAGACGCAATCGAAATTGCCGCTGCTGATCGGAGCGGACTTCGAGCGCGGGTCGGCGATGCGCCTCGATGAAGGAACTTCATTCCCCACGCAAATGGCTATCGCGGCGGGCGGCGAACCTCGCGACGCTTACACGATGGGGAAAATTACCGCCCTCGAAGCACGACAAGCGGGAGTGCATTGGATCTACGCTCCGGTGGCCGACGTGAACAACAATCCGGGCAATCCGATTATCAATACTCGGTCGTTCGGCGAAGATCCCGCGCGCGTTTCGGAATTTGTTTCGGCGTATGTGCGTGGCGTGGAAGAAAATGGCGGACTGGCAACGGCGAAGCATTTCCCGGGGCATGGTGATACGGCCGCTGATTCACATATCGACTTGCCGGTTATTCACGCGGACCGGCAAAGGCTCGAATCGCTGGAATTTGTTCCCTTCCGTGCGGCCATTGCCGCCGGCGTTGGCAGCATCATGACGGGCCACCTGAACGTACCTGCGCTCGAGCCGGATTCCAACACGCCGGCAACTCTGTCTTCACACATTCTCACTGAAGTCTTGCGCAAGGACCTTGGCTTTCAGGGTCTGGTGGTTACCGACGCGATGGACATGGGTGGCATTACCGTTCGGTTCGCTCCCGGCGAGGCTGCGGTACGCGCAGTCCTTGCGGGCACCGATTGCCTGCTGATGCCCCCTGTCCCCGACGCCGCGTTCGAGGCACTTCAGCGTGCCGTCAAGTCCGGGCGCATTTCGCGAGAACGGCTCGATGTATCCGTGCGACGCATCCTTGAAGCGAAGGCGCGACTCGGACTCAACAAAAAACGCTTAGTGGATGTGAACGCGATCAACGAACATTTTGGCGAGACAGCCTGGCAGAAACAAGCTCAGGAAATTTCCGATCGCGGTGTCACGCTGTTGCGCGATACGCCGCGTCGCCTTCCTCTTGACGCGAGCAAGCCGTCACGTGCGCTGCTGCTGGCGTTTTATGCGGATCCCGAGCCGTATCCTGGTGAAGATCTTGAACGAGAACTGCGCCGTCGATTCGATTCAGTGACGACCGTTCGCGCCGATACGCGTTTTCGCGATGCCAGCAACCTGAAGCTTCCGCCACCTGATTCCTACGACGTGGCGATTCTGGCGCTCTTTGTGCGCGTGAGCGACCGCAAAGGCAACGTGGATGTCCCGGCGGAACAGGCTGCTCTTGCCGAGCAGGTATACAAATCGGCTAAGCCTGTAGTCACGCTCGGATTTGGAAGTCCTTACTTGATCGAGCGATTCCCGCAGGCTGAAACATGGCTTGGCGCGTTCGGCATCAGTGACGTCGCGCAAATCTCCATGGCGCGGGCATTGTTCGGCGAGATTGCCGTGCGCGGGCACTTGCCTGTAACGATTCCCGGTGTGCAATTGAAAGCCGGATATGGAATTGAAGTGGCAGCCGATCCGATGAAGTTGCAACCGATGGATGTGCGGGGCCAGGCGCAACTTCAGCCAGCCTTTGATGTTGTCGAGGCAGCAATCAAGGACAAAGCATTTCCGGGAGCGACGCTTGCAATCGGATACCGCGGCAAAGTTTCGCTGCGCTCTTTCGGAAAATTCGCGTACGACGCCAAGGCTTCTGATGTGGCCATCAACACGATGTACGACATTGCGTCGCTCACAAAAGTTGTAGCGACCACCACGATCGTCGCGAAACTTGTCGAAGGCGACGTTCCTGTTCCACTTGACCTTGACGCGAACATCGAACGCTATTTACCGGAATGGGCAAGCGGCCCGCAGCCAGAATGGCGCCATCGAGTCACGGTGCGTCATCTGCTGACGCATACTTCCGGGCTGCCCCCGTTCAGGGAATACTGGCGCGCCTCGAAGACCAAGCAGGACACGCTGGACAAGATTTTCGCTGAGCCGCTCGACTACCAACCCGGAACAAAGGAAGTGTATTCAGATCTGGGAATCATTCTGATGGCCGAAATTATTGAGCGCTTAACGGGCAAACCACTCGACGTCCTGGCACGCGAATGCGTTTTTTCGCCGCTTGAGATGTCCAGCACGATGTATAGACCGGCGAAAAAACTTTGGCCGACGATTGCGCCGACAGAGATCGACAACCAGTATCGCCATCGGCTGATTCAAGGCGAAGTGCACGATGAGAATGCCGCGGCGATTGGCGGCGTCTCCGGCCACGCAGGAGTTTTTAGCACTGCGCCCGACCTCGCGTCGTTCTGCCAAATGCTCCTGAATGGGGGAGTTTACGCGCACCAGCGCATCCTGCGGCGCGCGACGGTCGCCGAATTCACTGTGCCGCAGGAACTTTCCGGCGGTACTCGCACGCTTGGCTGGGCGGTACCAACCGAAGGTGGCTCGAGCGGCCACTTTATGGGCCCACACACGTTCGGCCATACTGGGTTCACTGGCACGTCCATCTGGATCGATCCAGATCGCCAGTTATTTGTCGTGCTCCTAACGAATCGCGTCCACCCGACCCGCGAGAATCAGAAACTCGCGAAAGTTCGGCCGGCGCTCCACGACGCAGTCATGCAGTCTCTCGGCCTCGTAACGCCCGTAACATCACACAAATAGCTTCTGTTTCTTCCTCATAGACGCTATTGGAGAAAAACTTTCTCAGCCAGGTCGTGGGCGGCCTGGCGAATACTGTCGGGTTTGCCGAGGTCGCGCCAATAGTATTCATCGGCGTGGAAGGCGCGAATCTTTTCTCCCTGCGCGGCAAGCCGAAGATAGCTGTCGATGATGGAGAAGACACCTTCTTCCGTCATCAGCGTGAGCAGCTGCGGAGAAATTACGTGGATGCCGGAAAAAGCCAGCGGCTCGAGGTGAGGCGCGACGCGGACAATTTCGGGCTCGCGATCACGTCCGACTCGGCGGCCGCAAAGCTGATCGTTGTCGTCAAAAAGCAGCTGCCTGGAACTCTCACGCTTCTGCACTGCCACGGTAACCAAAGAACTAGAATCCTCGTGCTGTTGCACGATGCGCGCCAAGTCAATTGTGCTTAGTACGTCCACGTTGTGCAGAATGAATGGCTCGGAGCCGCTGGACGCATGTTCGAGGAAAAACCATGCCGCCTTCTTCAAGCCGCCGCCCGTGTCGAGCAACACATCTTCGCGCGAAACTTCAATTCGCATTTCAAAATTGCTGTTCGCTTTCAGGTAGTCGACGAGCATGTCCGCGAAGTGATGGACGTTGACAATCACTTCGTTTACGCCGAACGTTCGCAAGCGCGAGAGGGTAATTTCGAGCAGGGTGCGGCCTGCGATCTCTACCAGAGCCTTCGGACGGTCAGCGCTCAGCGGACGGAGGCGCGTGCCGAGTCCCGCAGCCAACACCATTGCTTTCATCGACGGCCTTTCACTGCGGCGCCTTCATTGACCAAGCGCCTCCAAGCCAAGGTGCCGAACCTCCACGTGCAAGCCTTTTCGGGCGCGTAAACGCTTCGCTAGTTGCTCCGCCAGAAAAACCGAGCGATGCTGTCCGCCGGTACAACCGAATGACACCATCAAGTTCTTAAATTTCCGCTCCTCGTAACTGCTGACAGTCGCGTCCACAAGCGACATCACGCTCGCGAGAAACTGATGCACGTTTTCCTGCTGATTGAGATAGTCGATGACCGGCTGGTCCTTGCCAGTCAGCGGCTTAAACCGCTCTTCCCGTCCGGGATTTGGCAGGCTGCGCCCATCAAACACGAATCCACCGCCGTTTCCGGTTTCATCTTTCGGCAAGCCCTTGTGAAAGGAAAAACTGAAAATGCGAACGGTGAGATTGTCAGCTTCGCCGGCCAGACTCTGCAACTTTTCTGACGCCAGCATGCTCTTGAAGGCGCCCATCAGCGTCGGTAGTTCAATCGGCAATTCCGCGTGATGAAGAAGCCAGCGAAGATTTTTCAGCGCGTAGGGAACGCTTTGCAGAAAATGTGCTCGGCGTTCGTAAAATCCGCGAAAGCCGTACGCCCCCAGGGCCTGTAAAATACGCACGTAAACATAGGCGTAGTAGTGCCTGACAAACGCGTCGCGTTCGATCTGGATGTAAGGGCCGAGCGCGTCGAGATAGTGGTGGAGCAGTTGCTGACGAATTTCTGGAGGCAGGTCAGCCTTGGCATCATACAAAAGTGATGCGATGTCATATTGCAAAGCGCCCTTGCGGCCACCCTGATAGTCCACGAAAAACGGCGCGCCGTCGCGCAACATCACGTTGCGAGATTGAAAATCCCTGTAGAGAAAATAGTCACAGTCTGCGGTGAGCAAAAAATCGGTCAGTCGGCCAAAATCGCTTTCCAATGCGGATTCGCTAAACGGGATTCCCGCAAGCCGCAGAAAATAATATTTGAAATAATTCAAATCCCAGGTGATTGATTGGCGGTCAAAACTCGGGCATGGGTAGCAAACGCTGTAATCCAAATCGCGCCCAGCTTCCACTTGAAAACGCGGTAGCAAAGCAACCACGTCCTTGTAAGCGTCCACCACTTGCGGCGAAATTTCTTCGTTTTTGCGGTTTTTGGACAGGAATTCAAACAGCGTGGTGTCGCCCAGATCTTCTTCGAGATATGCGCCCTGGTCCAAATCTTCGGCGTAGATTTCGGGAACGGGCAGGCCGTGTGTGCGAAAGTGCTTGGAAAACGAAAGAAACGCGGCGTTTTCTTCGCGCACGCCGTAGAGAATGCCGACGGCGCTCGCTTTATTATTCGAAAGCCGGATAATCTTGCGCCCAGAACCGCCTAGTTCTCCTTGCAGCGGCTGCACTCGTTCCGCTGGCGAGTAAAAATGCTGCTCGAATAGCTTTTTCAACACATCCATGTAGTCAGTCCCGGCATATCTCGGTTTTTGAAGATTCCTCAAGAATTGTACTTTTCCAGAATAGCTGATTCCTGATGAAACCATCGTGCAACAACTCTAGGGTTGTCCATGGAATTAGCGCCGGGCCAATTGGTGCAGGTCGAAGCGGTCGCGGGCCAGTGGCAGGCTGCGTTGGACCTTGCCAAGTAGCGCGCTCTCGCTGCAAATGGCGTGTTTTTTGCGCCACGCGTTGGCTGTGTCTTCGCACACACCTATATAATGAGTGCGTGCCATTTCGACACGTTTCATCTAAACGCGCGGACCAACGCCTGACCGAACGCCGCAATCCTGCTTCGACAAATCTCGACCGACTTTCCGCTGAAGCGATTGTGCGTCTGATGAATCGCGAGGACAGCAAAATCGCAACAGCCGTCGCACGAGAAATCCGATCGATCGCACGCGCAGTTGATGCGATCGTGCACAGTATTCAGCGTGGCGGGCGTCTGTTCTACGTGGGCGCGGGTTCGAGTGGCCGGTTGGGCGTTCTGGATGCCGCGGAATGTGCGCCAACGTTTGGCACTTCGCGTAAATTAGTCCAGGCGCTGATTGCAGGAGGACGGCGCGCTGTGACGAACGCGGTTGAAGGCGCGGAGGACTTGGTTCGAAATGGTGAACTGGATTTGCGAGCCAAAAAATTGACGCCAAAAGACGTGGTCATTGGAATTGCCGCGAGTGGCACCACCCCGTACGTGCTAGGCGCGTTGAAGTATGCGCGAAAATGCAAGGCGACGACGGTGGCGGTGACTGCCAATCGCAACATGCCCGTCGCTCGGATTGCGAAAATCTTGATCGCACCGGAGGTCGGCCCTGAAGTACTGACGGGATCCACTCGGCTGAAGGCCGGCACAGCGCAAAAAATGGTTCTCAACATGCTATCTACTGCCGCGATGGTGCGGTTAGGACATGCATATGAAAACCTGATGATCGATCTTCTGGATACAAATGAAAAGCTGTCCGAGCGTTCGGTTCGGATATTGGCAGAAGCAAGCGGGAAAGATCTGTCCGCTGCCAAACACGCGCTGCGGCAATCCGGACACAATTTGCGTGTGGCGCTGGTCATGCTGAAAAAGAAGGTAGATGCGCCAAGCGCAAAGCTAATGCTGAAAACCTCTATGGGCAATCTGCGCCTGGCCCTGGGGGAGTCGTAGCGGCCGTTTGGTGCGGTTGTTTCTTCCGGGCCGCGCGCGGGGTACGAAGGCAAACTGCTTTTGGAAGAGGCTCATGGACAAATTTGTCATCACCGGCGGTAAACCTCTCCACGGCACCGTGGCGATCAGCGGCGCAAAAAATTCCGCATTGCCCGCGATGGCCGCCTCCCTGCTGACCGCCGAGCGCCTTGCCCTTCACAATGTGGCCATGGTGCGGGACATCATCACGATGGGAAAGCTTCTTGCCTACATGGGAGCGAGTGTCACCACCAGCGAATTTCCCGCGGCTGACTACAGTTTTCAAGCGCACACCATCAGCGACGCGGTCGCGCCCTACGAGCTCGTGAAAACCATGCGTGCATCCATCCTGACGCTGGGCCCGGCATTGGCGCGAACCGGCGTCGCGCGCGTGTCGCTACCCGGTGGATGCGCGATTGGCGCGCGCCCAGTGGACTTGCATCTGACGGCTCTGGAAAAAATGGGCGCGGAGATTGCTACGTCGCACGGCTACATTGAAGCGCGTGCCCCGAAGGGCGGCCGGCTTAAAGGCGGTCACGTCGTTTTCGAAAAAATCACCGTCACCGGGACGGAAAACATTCTGATGGCGGCAACGCTCGCGGACGGCGAAACGATCCTCGAAAACTCGGCGCGCGAGCCGGAAGTAACCGATCTGATTGTGCTGCTTCGCAAAATGGGCGCCAGGATTTCGGGCGATGAAACTTCCACGCTTCGTGTTCAAGGCGTGGCAGCGCTTCACGGCGCGGAACATTTCGTGATCCCGGATCGCATCGAGGCGGGCACGTTCCTAGTCGCGGGAGCAATCACGAATGGGGATTTAACGCTTACCAATTGCGAGCCGCGGCACCTGGGCGCCGTGATCAGTACGCTTCGCGACGCGGGTGTGTCTATCGAAGAATCGGCCGCGGGAACATTGCGCGTGCGCGGCGGCGGAAAGCTTGTTGCAGCAGATGTGACCACTGAGGAATACCCCGGCTTTGCCACTGACATGCAGGCTCAATACATGGCACTTGCCACACAGGCGGAAGGCGCATCCACCATCACGGAGACGATTTTTGAAAACCGCTATCTTCATGCGAGCGAAATGATTCGTATGGGCGCGCATATTTCGATCGATGGCCGTCACGCTATCGTGCGAGGCCCCGCACAGCTTAGCGGAACGACCGTCCAGGCTTCCGACCTTCGCGCCAGCGCCGGCCTGGTGCTGGCTGCGCTGGTTGCCAACGGCGAAACCACCATCGAACGCGTTTATCACATTGACCGCGGATACGAACGCATCGTGGAAAAACTCAGCGCCGTCGGGGCAAACATTGGGCGCGTCCACGCGCCCAGCTCCTAAGCATTTTGCCGGAAGCGGTCCTCTGCTACACTTTACTTCATCATTCTTCGGCGCGGTGTGAATGAATCGTTGCCGACTAGGTCAATCGCGGAGGGTGCTTAGCATGTCCAACACACAGCTTCTGGAAAAAATCGACGCTGCCATCGCGGAAAAGAACCTTCTTAAGCATCCGTTTTACCAGGACTGGCAGGCCGGCAAACTTTCTCGGGAATCTCTTCAGCTCTACGCCGCTCAGTACTACCGCCACGTGGATGCCTTCCCGAAGCATTTGCGCGTCCTCGCGGCGCGTGCCGATGAATCGCTGAAACCTGTGGTCCTGGAAAATCTCGCCGAAGAAGAGAATCCGGCAGCTCCGCATCCGCAATTGTGGCGGGACTTTGCGGCAGCCCTCGGCGTCAGCGAAGAGGACATCACGTCGTCGCCGTCACTTCCTGGGACGCAGAACGTGGTTCACACCTTTCGCGATATTTGTGCCAATCGTTCGATTGCCGAAGCCGTAGCCGCGCTGTATGCCTACGAAGCGCAGGTTCCTGAAATTGCGACGACGAAGATGGATGGATTAAACCGGTTCTACGCAATTAACGATGCCAAGGGCACTGCGTACTTTGCCGTCCACGAAGAAACCGACAAGGCGCACCGCGCGGCATGGCGCAATTGGCTTGGCGAAAACGCCAACGGGAACGAAGAGCAGATCCTCGCGTCCACTCGCGACGCTCTCAACGCGCTTTGGGGAGCGCTGGACGCCGTCCACTCGGGATCCTGCGCTAAGCACTAGAACAAACCAATAAAACGAAGGCGAAGAGCACAGACTGCCGCCAGACCTGCGCTCTAAGCCGTTTGGGCTCAACAAAACTGGAACTATCATCCCTCTTTTGTGGCGAAGGTTTGGACGCTTTTGCGCCGCTTCGCGAGCGTCTGATAAACAAAAGCGCCCCCGGTTGCTCCGGAGGCCTCTTGTAATTGCATTGGATGACCTGGAGTTATTCGGCGGCCGAAGCGCCGCCGCCGCTGCTGCTGCTTGCCGTTTCTTTCTTCTGCGCCTTTTCGCGGGCTTCCTTGATCAGCGCTTTGCGGGAAAGGCGAACCTTGTTGCCCTCGATCGAAAGCACTTTGACCAGCACCTGGTCGCCAAGTTTCAGTTCGTCGCGCACGTCACGGATCCGTTGTTCGGAAATTTCGCTGATGTGCAACAAGCCGTCGGTTCCGGGGAACAATTCGACGAACGCGCCGAATTCCGCCAGCCGCACGACTTTGCCGAGATAGGTCTTGCCGATTTCCGCGCTGGCCGTGACGTCGCGGACCATCTGCAAAGCGGCATCGCCGCCCGAGCCGCTCGTAGCGAAGATATGAACCGTGCCGTCTTCGTGCACGTCGATCTTGACGCCAGTCGCTTCGATGATGGATTTGATTTTCTTTCCGCCCGGACCGATCAGGTCGCGAATCTTGTCCGTAGGAATGGACAACTTGAAGAGACGCGGCGCGTACGCGGAGATGGTTGTGCGCGCTTCGCTGAGCGTCGCGTCCATAATATCCAAAATCTCCAGGCGAGCTTTTTTGGCCTGAGCCAGCGCTTCACGCATCATTGGAATGCTGATGCCGCCAACTTTGATGTCCATTTGCAGGGCGGTGATCCCGGCGCGCGTGCCGGCAACTTTGAAGTCCATGTCGCCGTAATGATCTTCCGCGCCCGCGATGTCCGTCATGACCGCGTATTTGCCGTTGTCCCCAACGACCAGGCCCATCGCGATACCCGCACAAGGGGATTTCAGCGGCACGCCAGCGTCCATCATGGCGAGAGAACCGCCGCAGACAGTGGCCATTGAGGATGATCCGTTCGACTCAAGAATGTCGCTGACCAGACGCATCGCATATGGGAATTCCGTTTCGGGCGGTAGCAGGCTTTGCAGCGCGCGTTCGGCCAAAGCACCGTGACCGATTTCACGGCGACCCGGCCCGCGTACTGGCTTCACTTCGCCAACGCTGAACGGCGGGAAATTGTAGTGCAGCATGAAGCGTTTGTGCTGGTCCTGAGCAAACAGCAGATCCAGCCGTTGCTGGTCTTCTTTTGTTCCCAAGGTTAGCGTCGCCAGCGCCTGAGTTTCTCCGCGCGTGAACAGTGCGGAACCATGAACTCGTGGCAGCAAGCCTACTTCGCAGGTGATCTTGCGGATCTTGTCAAACGCCCGTCCATCTGGACGGCGGCGCACATTCAAAATCTCGTCGCGGAAGATGTCTTCTTTCAGCCGGTCGAAGGCGCGCTTGGTCAGCTTCAGCTTTTCTTCGTCCTCTTCAGGAATCGCTTCCGCCACTTTAGCTTTCAGCTCGTCTACGAGGTGGTAGCTCTCTTTCTTCGGGTGCTTCTCGGTGTTCAGCGCATCCTTCAAGTCCGCACCGATGGTTTTCTTCAACGTATCGTAAATAGCCTGGTCGAATGGCCATGGCTCGACTTCCACCTTCTTCGGTTTTAGCTGCTCGTGCAGTATCTTGATCGCGGCCACGATCTTCTTCACCTGCGCGTGGCCAAATTCCAATGCTTCCACGACGGTCTCTTCGGACACTTCAAGCGCGCCGGACTCCACCATCATGATGGCGTCTTCGCTCCCCGCAATGACGATGTTCAGCAAGCTCGTCTTCTGTTCTGCCACGGTCGGGTTTGCAACAAGTTGACCGTTTACCAATCCCACGCGAACCGCTGCGATGGGAGTCGGAAATGGCAGGTCGCTGCAGTACGCCGCAGCCGCCGCTCCAGTGACCGCGATGACGTCGGGGTCATTGTCGCTGTCCGCGGACAGCACCATCGAGTTCACCTGGGTTTCATTCCGCCATGATTCGGGAAACAACGGGCGCATTGGCCGGTCAATCAAGCGCGAGGTCAATATTTCCTTTTCTGTCGGACGGCCTTCCCTCTTGAAAAATCCACCGGGAATCTTTCCGGCCGAGTACGTATTCTCGCGATAGTCCACCGTCAACGGCAAGAAGTCCTTGTCATTCGCCTTGGTCGCCATGCACGCCGT
>QHYO01000260.1:10603-19201 GCA_003224135.1 Acidobacteriota bacterium
ACCGATACCTGGTAAGGCGCCGGGATGTGATTATTTTCTGGCATGATTCATTCCTTTGGTTCCGCCTCTGGCGGTACCTGGGCAGATCCGTCTGCCCTTTCCAAATTCACTTCTTTTGATTGTTGCTCTGTCGTTGAGCAGAGGCAGGACTCGATGGCATCCGGATCAAACTACACTACGAGACAATTCGCCTGTTTCCAGCCGAATGCCCAATTCCAGACATTTTCGCTTGGAATTCGTCACTTCACGCGAAGTTTGCGGCTGTTTTCTCTGCAAACCGCTACTTGCGCAGACTGAGGCGTTCCACAATCTCGCGATACCGATCCGGGTCCCGGCGGTTGAGATAGTCCAGTAGTCGGCGGCGCTTGTTGACCATCATGATCAGTCCCCGCCGCGATGCATGGTCCTTGACGTGGCTCTTGAGATGCGTCGTCAGATAGTTGATCCTCTCGCTCAACAGTGCTATTTGCACTTCCGGCGAGCCCGTATCCTTGACATGAGAACGGAATTGTTCGATCAACGCTGCTTTCGGTGCGCTCAAGTGCCCTCTCCGTCGTCCCCTGAATTTTCCTCTTCTCTTCGACTAAACAAGAGTAACACAAGATTCTTTTACGTGTAAAGCAATGCAAAAGGCCGTTTAGCGGCTACGGTTTCAAAAAACCTGTAGGGGCTGCGCTTGCAAACATTGGGTGGAAGAAACGCACGGATCCGTGGTTCCATGCGTGTGCAACCGATAACACCACTGCGAGGAAATCTCGCTCGGGAGGGGACAATGATCGACAAGCCAAATGGGGCCCTGTTGACTGGACTGCCCACGCGCCGGCAAGCGATCGCCGGCACCAGCATCGCACTGGCCGGACTCGCTGTAAGCTCCGGCGTCGCCTGGGCTGGTTCCGGAGAGGAAATTTCTCGCACCGACGAATCCATTCATCAGGAACCCGTTTTCAGTGCAAACCGCAAACGCCTTTTCGACGCGCTGACCGACACCAGTCAGTTCGACAAAGTCACGAAGCTCGGTGTGGCGATGAAGTCCGGCACGCCGCCGGGAACTGCGCCAACAAAAATCAGCCGTGAAGTAGGCGGCGCGTTTTCGCTTTTCGGTGGCCACATTCTGGGGCGGCATATCGAACTGGTGCCAAACCAACGAATCGTTCAAGCCTGGCGCTTGAACAACTGGCCCGCGGGTCTTTACTCGATTGCGAGATTTGAACTCATCGAGCAAGGGTCCGGCGCGAAGATTGTGTTTGATCACTCGGGATTTCCCAAGGGAGACGCGGATCACCTGGCCGAAGGAAGGAAAGGCAACTATTGGGAACCTCTGAAAAAGTTCCTTATTTAGCTATCTGGGTGTGAAAGAGTGGCGCGGAGTTCCGCGTAGTAGGTTGTATGGAGCCTGGAACTCGCCTCCGCCGCGCACTTTGGAGCGCGGTGATTTTTCTGGCAGTGATCGGCGTCGCGGTGGCCCTTCGCAGAATCGTGCATCTATGGCCAATCCTAACCCGCGGCTATGTTCCGGTCGCGACCACATCCAATCCCAGAGCGGCGCAATTTGTTGCGCTGGATGAGATTTTTGCCCGCCATCCGATCCTGACGTCCGTGCATATTGTGCCTGGACTTCTTTTCATGGTGCTTGGTCCCTTGCAGTTCAGCGCAACGATTCGTGCTCGGCATCTTCGCTGGCATCGCTGGAGTGGCCGCGTCTTCATGGGTTGTGGTCTGATCATCGGCTCTTCGGCACTGGTGATGAGTTTCACGATGAAGTCTATCGGCGGCGTCAATCAGGCCGCGGCCACAATTTTGTTCGGCGCCTTCTTTTTGTACGCACTCTGCAGAGCGTTTTGGCACATACGTCGCCATGAAATCGCACTTCACCGCCAATGGATGATCCGAGCATTTTCGATTGGTCTTGCCGTGGCGACGATTCGCCCGATCGTCGGAATGTTTTTCGCCACGAGCCCCTGGACTGGGTTAACGCCCTACGAGTTTTTTGGTACTGCGTTCTGGATCGGTTTTGTTCTGCACCTGATCGCCGCGGAGACCTGGATTCACGCGACACTTCCACGACGGAACGCGATCGTAGAGAACACGGTCGTTCGCCGCGGATAGTTTCGGGATTTACGGGCGCGAGGAACGGGCGCCATTGTTGAGTTTATTGACGTAGCTCAATGCTGGTGCTACAACCTAGCCATTCCCAATGAGGTCGGGCCCTTCAAAGCAAGGGCGCTGAGCGCCTGCTCGCAGCGTCTGAGCTACGCAAGTATTTTCAAAATACTTGTCTCGGTGCAGGCAAACCAAAATTCACGGAGAGAGTCAAGAATATGAAGACGCGCCTGTTTTTCTGTCTTTTTGTAATGCTGTTGTCATGCATTTCCAGTTCCGCGCAGCAATCGCAACCTCAGATGCAACCGCTCACTTTCTGGTACGGATACACGATCAATCCCGGCAAGGAAGATGAGTTTCTGGACCTCGTCAAGACGGTTGGCCAGCCTGTTCGCGACAAACTTATGGCCGATGGTGTTGTCCTAGCTTGGGGTGTACAAGCTTCCTTGCTCCGCGTTCCCGGAAATTCGACTCATTTCATTTGGTACGCCGTCGCCGATTATGCCGGTCTCGAGAAAGTTGATTCCGCGATGCGCGCTCAGATCAGCAAGTTCAACGATGAAGCCAGTAAGTCTGGCACAGCGAAGAAAGGCCAAAAGCCAGCAGGGTCCGTCACAGCCCGCCTCGGTGAAGTTGCAGACATGAGCAAAGTCCACGACTATCTCACGCGCGATTTGGTCATTGGGTTGTCGCAATCGGCTCCTGCCGGAGTTCTGCCCTACTCTCGCTATAATTTCTTCAAAGTGAAACCCGGAAAGGGCGCCGATTTCCGCAAAGCTTGGGAGAAGTACAATAAGCCCGTCTTCGACAAGCTGATGGCTGATGGCGTAATTCTTGCCTACGGTCTCGCTGTGGAAGACGTACGCACCGAAGGCGAGTTCACCCACTTCGTTTGGTACGACGTGAAAGATCTCGCTTCACTCGATAAAGTGCGCGCGGCGTTCATCGCCGATCGCGATCGCCGCTCTCAGGAAGAACAGGACGCCTTAACGCATCTGTTCGTAAGTCTTCAAGATGCCGACGCGTCACGTTCCGAGCTAACCCGTTCGCTGATCTTCCACGTTCCCGCAGCCAAGTAGTTGGCTGATGTCTCCGCTTCGACCTGCAGCTGATTGTCAAATTCTACGTCTTTGGGACGAGAGGGCCGGCAACAAAACCGGCCCTTCTATTCTCCTTCGGGCGCTGCGGGCATTCGTTGACTTACATTTCTTCGCACAATAAGATGTGCGCCAATATGGTGGAACCCCAATCCCTAGCTGGGAAGATCGTTTCTCACTACAAGATCCTTGAAAAGCTCGGCGGCGGTGGCATGGGAGTCGTTTACAAGGCCGAGGACACCGAGCTCGGCCGCTTCGTTGCGCTCAAATTTCTTCCTGATGATTTGACCAGCGATCCTCTTGCGCTCGAGCGGTTCCGCCGCGAAGCTCGCGCGGCTTCCGCTCTGAATCATCCGAACATTTGCACCATCTATGAAATCGGCGAGCCTGAAGGCAAGCGCTTCATCGCCATGGAGTTTCTCGACGGCTGCACCCTGAAGTACGTCATCAATGGCCAGTCGATGGAGATCGAGCGGCTGCTTGATGTCGCCATCGAAATCGCCGACGGGCTGGACGCCGCTCATGCCGAGAACATCATTCATAGGGACATCAAATCGGCGAATATCTTCGTGACCGCGCGGGGCCACGCAAAAATCCTAGATTTCGGACTAGCCAAGATCTCGTCGAGCGCCAAGTCGACCGAGAAGATCGATACGATGGCCACACTGGGTGTCGATCCAGACCAATTGACCAGCCCGGGTACTTCACTTGGCACAGTTGCGTATATGTCGCCCGAGCAGACCCGGGGCAAGGACCTCGACCGGCGCACTGACCTTTTTTCCTTCGGCGTGGTTCTCTACGAAATGGCGACGGGCCAGCTTCCCTTTCGCGGCGAAACGTCTGCCGTCGTTTTTGAAGCCATTCTGAATCGCTCGCCAGTCTCAGCCATCCGCCTGAACCACGAGCTGCCTGAAAAGTTCGATGCCATCCTACAAAAGGCACTCGAGAAAAATCGCGACCTGCGTTACCAGATCGCTTCCGAAATGCGGGCGGACTTGAAGCGGCTCAAGCGCGAGCTGGATTCGGGCGCCAGTTCTTCCGCGAGCATGCGCGCCGCGGAAGCCCAATCGCAAATACCTTCCGCACCGGCGATCAACGCAGCAGCCTCATCGTCGCAAGCAAGTGCAGGAGTCGCGGCATCGTCAGGTTCGCAAGCAGCTGCATCCTCGCAGATGCGCTCGCGAAAGCGCTGGCCGTGGATCGCGGTTCCCGTCCTGGTCGGCGCAATCGCTCTGGCTGGATTCTTCTCCACCCGCCGCGCTCGCGCTCTCACCGAAAAGGATTCTGTCCTGATCACCGACTTCATCAATACTACCGGTGACGCGGTCTTCGACGGCACTTTGAAGCAAGCCCTCGCTGTCCAGCTGGAACAGTCTCCTTACTTAAATCTGCTTCCCGAATCCAAAGTTCAGGAAGCACTTGGCTTCATGGGACGCCATTCGAACGAGCGCATTACTGGTGATGTGGCCAAGGAAATTTGTCAGCGCGAGGGCGCAAGGGCCATGCTCAATGGCTCGATCACCAGCCTCGGCACGCATTACGTGATCACGGTCGAGGCCATCAACGCGCAGAATGGGGATTCACTCGCGCGTGAGCAGGTGGAATCCGCAGGCAAAGAGCAAGTACTCAAATCACTCGATAAAGCCGCCATCAGCCTCCGTCAAAAACTCGGCGAATCGCTTACCTCCGTGCAACAGTCTGCAACGCCTCTCGAACAAGCCACGACGTCCTCGCTCGAAGCTCTCAAGGAATATAGCGTCGGGCATGCCTTGCACAATCAACTGGATGACGAGCCCGCCGTGCCCCATCTGCAGCGCGCCGTTGCGCTCGATCCGAACTTCGCCATGGCTTACGCGACCCTCGGCGTTTCCAAGTCCAACCTGTCGGCGGCCAAAGAGGCCGTCGGATATTTCCAGAAGGCCTACGATCTAAGAGAGCGAGCCAGCGAGCGAGAGAGATTCTACATACTGGCGCACTACCACGACATCGCGACTGGAGACATTGAAAAGTCCAATGCGGTCTATGAAGGATGGCACCGGACCTATCCTCGGGACACTACTCCCCTGGACAATCTGGCTTTGTCGTATTTCAGCCTGGGCTGGTACGACAAAGTCGTGAGTGCGGACAGCGAATCTCTTCGTTTGGACGCAAAGGATTCGTTTGCCTACGAACATTTGGCCAATGGCTATCAAAGTTTGAATCGATATGATGAGGCAAGAACGGTTGCCGAGCAGGCCATTGCGGGGAAATGGGACCGTTCTTTGATTCACGGCATACTACTGCGCCTCGCATTCATCCGGGGCGATGACCTTGCGGTGCGTCGCGAGGCCGCCTGGGGGGCAGGAACTGCGGGTGAGCCAATCATGCTTGCCTTTCTCGCTTGGAGTGAAGACTCGCTGGGTAAAGTTAGAATCGCGCGCGAGACGTTGGACAAGGCTTTCAGAGAGGCAAATCGCCATGGCATGACAGAACTAGGGGCGAGCCTGAGAGCCGTCCAGGCGGTTCGGGACGCCTCTCACGGCTATCCCGATTCTGCTCGACGGCAGGCTGCCCTTGCCCTCAGTCTTCCTGCCGAAAGAGACGCGCGGAGCTTTGCAGCTCTGGCACTTGCGGAAGTTGGGCACGCCGCAAAAGCTCAGAAGCTCATCGACGATCTGTGCAAAGAATTTCCGAGCGACACGACCATTCATCAATTTTTTCAACCCGTCGTGCAGGCTCTCAACTTGTTGCAGCAAAACAAGCCCACCGAGACTATCACCGCGCTGGAGCCGTTGACGAAATACGAACTCGGAAGCGGGCCCGGGACCCCGGCCCTCTGGCCCATCTACGTTCGTGGCCAGGCGTTCCTTCGCTTAAAGGACGGCGGCAAGGCCGTGGCGGAGTTCCAGAAGATTATCGATCACCGCGGTGTTGCGCCGCTTAGTGAACTGCATCCTCTGGCACAGCTCAATCTCGCGCGCGCTTTCCTCCTTCAGAAAGACACAGCAAAGGCCCGCCTCACCTACCAGGATTTCTTCGCCGCCTGGAAAGACGCTGATCCCGACATCCCCGTTCTCGTTGCTGCAAAAGCCGAATACGCCAAGCTGCCGTAACCAGCGGTTGCTATGCGCTGTACTGCGGCGAGATTCCTTCGTGAAGTCTTCGCGGTTATAACTTCAATTCGGTTTGGCAGCGAAAGCACCTTCGAGCGCGCGAAAGTCCGCAATCAGCTCTTTCAAACTTGCGCCCGGCACCGTCTTGTTCTCGATATAGGGCCGCGATATTGGAATCGTGCCAACCGGATTTTCAAGAAGCTTTAGAGCGTCGTTCGGCGATATCTCCTGGTACCGGTAAGATCGACCGTTGACTTCAATCAAGCGTGGCGGCAACTGGATGGCCGACGCCTCAATCGATGCCGCTCCTTTGAATTCCCAGATCGAATCTCGCTCGTAGGTCAACAGAAAAACGCAAAGCGCAGCGTCCATCGCGTGCGCAATCTCTTCGATGGAACGCTGGCAAATGAGCAGTGGCACATAACACGCTTCACATCCCTGGGGAACGGTGGCGAGAAAAAGATAATAGGCGTGCCTGTATGGGACACGACCCCTCGCGTTCGAAGCAGTACCCGAATTCGGCGCCGCAACAATATTTTGCGAAGAGCCTGAAAGATGGACAACAGCAGCAGCCGGCGACGAGTACTGGACGAGTCCGATCGTACGTACCCTGCTCAATACCGCGTTTCCACGATCGACATACTTTACTTCGCCCGCGAGTTCCACCGCGTTGCCATCGTAACCGTTATACGCGTTAGAGGCTGTTCCGGGGCGCGTCGTAAACGTCACTTGAACGATTGCCTCGCCTCGAATCTCCGGGCCATTCTCAGGTTTCAAAATCCACAACGTTCCTGCCAGACCATTCCGATGGAGTAAGCCGCGAGCCACGATGACGTTGGCATTTGAAATTTCTGCAGCTGAAGCGGCAGGCACGGCACCAGACTGCGCACCCGCCCTAATACTTGCGGCTTGCAGGAGGAGAACGATCGACAACGAAGCGCGAGGAACGAAAGCTGCGAAACTCTTCATCAGGAATTCTCCAGTCTGAAGGAACACCTGGCGGTTCAGCTAAGGCATTATCGTACCTTTGCTGGTCAACCGCGATAGCGACACAACTGGCCAACGAAAGGAAGGCGTCATCCCGCCTTTTTCCTGCTTCTTAAGACCGTTCCCGCAACACGGTTGCCGGTTACCAAACGCCTCCTCGCACGATCGCAGCCGCTCGGCGTCCGATCATGCAAAATGACTTGTGACTTCCTTTGCGTCCACAAGCTCCGTCCTCCGCGGCTCGCGCATCGATGGCGTGGATCTGCTTCGCGGACTTGCAATCTTTTTCGTGTTGATGAACCACGTCAATGTGCGCCTGCTCATTGCAAAAATCCCGTATGCCGCTGGCTTGCCACGTCAGCTCGTCGGCGCGCTCGTCTGGAACGGCCAGCCCGGCGTACAGATTTTCTTCGCCGTATCCGGATTTCTGATCACGTCAACCGCTTTGCGGCGCTGGGGACCCCTTCCAAAAATCAGCTTGCGCGGCTTCTACCTTATGCGGTTCGCGCGCATCGCTCCATTGCTTTTACTTTTGCTCGCTATTCTCAGCGCCCTTCATCTTGCCAATCTGGGAGATTTTGTCGTTTCGGCGAAAACGGGCGGCATCGGACGGGCGTTATTGGCGGCTCTCACTTTCCACGTCAATGTCCTCGAAGCGCGCCGCGGTTACTTGCCGGGCAATTGGGATATCCTGTGGTCCCTTTCGGTCGAAGAGATGTTCTACCTCTTTTTTCCGATCGTCAGCAGGATTTTCAGCCGCGGAGGCTCGCTGATTATTCTCCTCGCGGGTTTTGTTACAGCCGGTCCTTTCGCAAGAACCGTGCTTGCGCACGGAAATGAACTCTGGCACGAATACTCCTATCTCGGTGGTATGGATGCTATCGCTCTCGGATGCCTCACTGCGCTTGCTGCGTCACGATTTCCGCTTTCGCGCAGAGCTCTTCGCGGACTTGCGTTCGCCGGCTTAGCGCTCTTAATTTTCATTCTGTGTTTTCCTGCTCAGCCCGCAAACCTCGCCCTTGAGCGTAGTGGGCTGGACATGACCCTTCTCGCTATCGGTTCCTGCATGCTCATCGCCGCCGCATCTCAGAGCAACTGGAGAAGTCCTCGCATTCTCGGTCCTCTTCTGCTGCTTGGCCAACGAAGCTATGAGGTCTATCTCACCCACATGTTTATCGTCTTCGCGCTGTTCCATATTTTCCTCCTCGCAGGAAAGCCCCTCGCCGGGGTTCCGTTTCTCTTCATGGCCGTCATCGTCCTCGCGGCTCTGTTTGGAGAACTCGTTGCCCGCTCGTACTCCGATCCGCTGAATCGCATGATCC
>QHYO01000261.1 GCA_003224135.1 Acidobacteriota bacterium
TCACGCGTATTGTTAGTGGGGGACCTTGGAAATGACTACGCGACCGACAGTGCTCGTCACCGGAGCGAATTCCGGCATCGGCAAAATCATTGTGTCGCGGCTTGCCCGGGCAGGGTACGACGTCGCCATCAATTACAAAGCTGATCCCGCTGCCGCCGAAAATCTCGCCGGGGAGCTGAAAAATCACGGGACTCGTGCCGTTGCCATTTACGCTGATGTTAAAAATTCCAAGGATGTCAACGCAATGTTTGAGGAAATCTTTTCTTCGTTTGGCAAACTCGATGCTCTCGTCAATAACGCCGGAGTCCAAGTCTGGAAGCCCCTTCTTGAAGTACAAGAAAGCGAGTGGGATCGCGTCGTCGAAACGAATCTGAAAGGCTGCTTCCTTTGCACCCAGCGTGCCGGGCGTCACATGAAGGAGCGACGCTCCGG
>QHYO01000262.1 GCA_003224135.1 Acidobacteriota bacterium
GGGATAGTAGCCCCACGGATAATACGGGTAGAAAGGTTCGACGACGATCACGCGCCGTCTTATTTGCGCCGCAGATGCTCCGGGGGCAGCGCTCAGGAGAAATCCGCCTGCTAGCAAAGCCGCTAACGCGGCCGAAAGCCATCTCATTGTTCGATGCATCGATCTGCCCTCCTTTCTTCTCTTCTGTATCAAACACATTTCATGAATATTTCTCTCTCGCTTACCCGCCCAGGTACTAGCACCAGCGGATTGCTGTGCCCCTCCGCAATCCGCTGAGCCGACATGATTTAGGTGTCCGGGAGATTCCTCGCTTCTCAAGCTCGAACGAGGCTCGTTCGGCAACTCGCACGCTTCCCTTCATTTCGCTGTAAACTATTGCCGGTCGCTTTAATAGTCGCCGACCACTGGAACGACCCATGTCGCGCGTTTATCTCGATCACAACGCCACCACTCCCGTCGAACCGGCGGTCCTCGACGCCATGCTTCCCTATTTCTCTGCTGATTTCGGCAACGCAGCTTCCATCCATACGCCCGGGCAGCGCGCCCGCGCCGGCGTCGAAACCGCGCGCGAACAAGTCGCTGCACTTCTCGGCGCACGTCCGCAGGAAATTGTCTTCACTAGCGGCGGCACAGAATCCGACAATCACGCCATCTTCGGCATCGTCCGCAATGCATCAGGTGCCACCAAACACATCATCACCACGCAAATCGAGCACGAGGCTGTCCTCAACACTTGCCAGGCTCTAGAAAAAGAAGGCGGCACTGCGGCGGGCAACCGCCAGGCCATCGAAGTGACGTATCTCCCGGTGGATTTGAACGGTCTCATCGACCCGGAAGGCGTTCGCGATGCCATCCGTCCACACACTGTCTTAATCACCGTCATGCACGCGAACAACGAGCTCGGCGCAATCCAGCCGCTCGAACAGATCGGCCGCATCGCCGCTCAAAATGACATCTACTTCCACTCGGACGCCGTGCAATCCGCCGGAAAAATTCCACTTGACGTCAGCGCTCTCGGCATCGATCTCCTAGCCATCTCCGGCCACAAGATCTACGCGCCAAAAGGAATCGGCGCGCTCTACATTCGCGGTGGCACTCGCCTGCGCCAACTTCTCTATGGCGGCCATCATCAACGCGGTTTCCGCCCCGGCACTGAGAACGTTCCCGGCATCGTCGGCCTGGGCAAAGCCTCCGAACTCGCGCAAAAGTCTCTCGCCGACGACGCGCAACGTGTCTCCACATTGCGCGACGAACTCGAACGCGAGTTGCTGGCTCGTATTCCGTATGCGCGCGCAAACGCGGCTGGCGCGCCGCGTACTCCAAACACTACCAATATTACTTTTCCGGGAATCGAGGGCGAAGCTCTCATCATTGCTCTCGACCTGAAGGGACTCGCCTGCTCCACAGGCGCCGCATGCTCATCCGGCGCTGTCGAGCCTTCCCACGTGCTCACCGCCATCGGCCTGAGCCCGGACGAAGCCCGCGCCTCCATCCGCTTCAGCCTTGGCCGCCACACCACGCAGCAAGAAATAGCCGCCGCGCTCGAAATCGTTCCCGCCG
Organism: Acidobacteriota bacterium; assembly: GCA_003224135.1. Lineage (GTDB taxonomy): Bacteria > Acidobacteriota > Terriglobia > Acidiferrales > UBA7541 > Acidiferrum. The sequence goes on from QHYO01000262.1 coordinate 1,561, forward strand.
CGGTCGCGCAACTCCGCGAACTTTCTCCCGTCTACCAAAAAAAGCCCGTTACCTGCCGCTCAATGAGAAAAAGTTAAACGCACTATGAAACACATTGGCGCGCAAAAGCATCTCCGAACCCGTAATAAAAACACAAATCACCGCAAACGGAATTACCGGATGCACATACCTCCGGAGCGGCCTCCACAAAAACTCAAAGCCTGCGGCATAAATCACGGCAAACGACAGCAATGTCCCGCAAATAATTCGTCCCGACAAAAAATACGGATTCTGCCGCCAAGGATAAACGCACTCATGAAAGTCAAACGGCAACGAAATTGCCCCACAAACAAAATCGAAACCACCATCAAGTACAGCGAAACAAGTCCA
>QHYO01000263.1 GCA_003224135.1 Acidobacteriota bacterium
TCCGTTGTGAATCCATCGAAACTCTGCGTACTGAATCGACTGACCTCTCGCGCGCGCAGTGCTGGTCACCACCCCCGCTCCTGAGAACCGCCGCCTTCAGCGTCTGCATTTACACCCCATGGTGCCGGCCCCCGACTTCCTCCGAAACCTCGAGGAAAGGTGCTTCGCGAACGCAGTAAAACGAAATAAAAAGAAGCTGAACGAAATCAACTTGATTTCAAGCAATCTTCGTCATATGCTCGCGGCCGCGCGGAGGGGGCCGATGAAATATCGCCGAAATCACATTTTTCTATCGATTTCAATCGTTTTAATAATGCTCGCTTGCGCAGACGTTTTGCGCGCTGATGTGACCGGATCGATTCTGGGCGTGGTGCGCGACCGTAGCAACGCCGTGGTTTCCGGTGCGAAAGTTGTCGCGATCAACGGGCAAACCAATTTCAAGCAAGAAACCGTTTCGGGTGCCGATGGTTCGTTTCGCATTCTGGCGCTGCCAGCCGGAATTTATAAGCTTACGGTGACAGCGACCGGATTCCGCACGTTCACCGAGACGGATATCGAAGTAAAAGTGAACGACCAGCTCCGCTTCGATGTCACGCTCGACGTTGGCAGCGTGCAGCAACAGGTCGAAATCGTCGCAAACGCCGTGCAAGTACAGACGGAAAGCACTCAGTTGGGTGATGTGATCGACTCCAAGAAGATGCTGGCGCTGCCTTTGAACGGCCGCAGCTACTTAGACTTGCTCGGCTTGCAGGCTGGCGTGGTGCCCGTTACTTCCGGAAGCATCCAGCAGGATCGGCCGGTCTCCGGATACATCGGAAATGAGCCCGGTCTTTCCACGCCGGGAAATCTTTCCGTGAACGGCCAGCGCGAGACCGCCAATGCGTTCCTCGTGAACGGAGGCGATGTCAGTGAAGGACGCAACATGGGCGCCGGACTGGTCCCCAATCTCGATTCCGTGGAGGAATTCCGGCTCATTACCAACAGCTTCGACGCGGAATACGGAAAGTTCAGCGGCGCGGTGATGAACGCCATTACCAAGTCTGGCACCAACGGAATTCACGGTGACGTGTTCGAATTCTTGCGGAACGATAAGTTCGACGCGCGTAGTTTCTTTGATCCGACAAAGTCGGAATTGCGCCGGAACCAGTTTGGTTATGCCGTCGGTGGCCCGTTCTGGAAAAACAAACTGTTTTGGTTTACCGATTATCAGGGAACGAGAGAAATTCGCGGCGCCAGCACGGGCCTGGTCTCATTGCCAACTCAAGACCAGCGAAATGGCATCTTCGACCCAAGTTTTTTTAGCGATCCAGCTACCGGCGACCCCATGACCGTCAAGGGTTCCTATTGGGCGCAGGTCCTGACGAATCGTTTGAGTTCGACGACCGGGCAGACGGTGACCGACGGGGAAGCCTATTCGACCTCTACCTGCACGACTACCGCTCAGTGCGTTTTCCCCAGTGGAACCATTCCTTCGGTCGCGTTCGCCGTGCCGGCGACAAAGATCCTGCCCTACATTCCGTTACCCAATGTTGACCCGGTTAACGGAATCTATGCCGACTCCAGTGAAAAAAGGAATATCCGCGACGACAAAGCCGGACAGCGTGTGGACTTCATTAATCAAAAAACTGGAAACTGGTCCTTCTACTACCATTTCGATGATTCGAATGTCTTGAATCCGCTCAACGCAAGCGTGCCTGGATTCGGGAGCGTTACGCCATCTCGCGCGCAACAGTTTGTGGTCAGCAATAACAAGACAGTCGGCGCAAATGCCGTCAATCAGGTTCGCTTGAGTTTCTTCCGAACGGCCGCTCTGACCGACAAACCAAAGAGCAGCTTTGCCAACCTCTCCGATTTAGGCTTCGTCACTGGCACGGGAACCCTGGGAATAATCCCTTCGGGACCGCCAGGATTTCCTCAGACGGTTCCGCCCCTATACTTCAACAATTTTTATCTTGGCGTGAACACGCTGACGACTTTCCAGCCCAACAATACATGGCACGTTTCCGAAGGTTTTTCGAAAATCGTCGGCCCCCATACTTTGAAATTTGGCGGTGAATTCCGCTACCTGCAAATCAATGAGCGCAACACCTGCGCACCCAATGGAGACTTCAGTTTCGACGGCAGCGAGACCGGCACCGACTTCATCGACTTTCTCATTGGCGCGCCGGCCAACTACAATCAGTGCATCCAGCAGTTCCTGGTTTCCCGCACCCGATACGGCGGCGCCTACGGCGAATATACGTACAAGGTAGGTCCTAACCTCACTCTCAATCTGGGTGTATGCTGGGAAGTGACTATGCCATGGTATGACACGCTGGCCAAAATTGAAACCATGGTTAACAACTTCGCGCCGCGCCTCGGCATCGCTTATTCGCCCGGTTTTACAGATGGTACCCTCGGCAAGGTTTTTGGTGGGCCGGGCAAGACCAGCATCCGCGCTTCCTATGGGATTTATTACACGTCTATCGAGGATCTAAACCTGTTCTACGAAGTTGGCGACGCGCCCTTTGGGCAGTATTGGTCGTCGCCGCAACCGACGATGTTCGATGAGCCATTTCGAACGCGCGCGGACGGAACCTCGCAGACGCAGCGTTTCCCCTTTGTCTTCCCGATTCCCGGCGACCCGGCAAACAAGACGCTCGACTACAGCAAGTACTTGCCAATTTCCTTCTCGCCAGGCTACGACATTCACAATAGGCTGCCGTATGCGGAGCACTACAACCTGTCCATTCAACGGGAGTTGTCAAAATCGACTGTCCTGACCCTGGCCTACGTCGGCACCCAGGGCCACAAGCTCATCGCGCAATATGATGCGAATCCCGGCAATGCTGCCCTTTGTCAGCAACTCAACCAAATGGGTGCTACACCTACCTGTGGGCCCCACGGTGAAAATACAACCTACACGTTGCCCGATAGCACGCAGGTTTTTGGCACACGCGATAAGCTCGGGCCGGCCTTCGGCGACCTCAACAGCTTTACCGCCAACATTGCCAACTCGAACTACAACGCCGGGGAAATAACCCTGGAGCGCAAGGCGAATAACGTTACATTCCTCGCCGCATACACATTTGCCAAGGGCATCGACGATTCTTCCGGCTTTGGCCAGTGGGTCAACTTCTCCAATTACAGGCTCAGCCGTTCACTCTCTGCGTACGACATTACCCATAATTTTGTGGTGAGCTACATCTGGGCGATTCCCTTCGACCGGGCCTTCTCTAACCTGCCCAAGCGCTTAACCCAGGGCTGGACCCTGAACGGCATTACCCGCTTTTCGGGAGGCTTGCCGGTGTCGCTTAGCCAGAGCGGAGATCAATCCCTTGTTGGCAGCGGCAACACGGATGTTCCCAATCTTGTGGGAAAAGTTCTGACTCAGAATCCCCGAAAACCCGGACCCAATGGTCCGAACACTTACTTTTTCCCGGACGCGTTTGCGTCCGGTCCGTTGGGACAGTTCGGCAACGCCAACCGCCAGTTTTTCCATGGACCTGGGCTGAACAACACGGACTTCGGCCTTTCCAAGAGGACCATCATCAAAGAGTCCATCGCCTTCGAGGTCCGCGCTGAATTCTTCAACATCTTCAACCACGCTCAGTTCTCGAATCCGAATGGCAATTTCAGCGATACCCTTTTCGGCGTGGTCACCAGCACCCGGATTCCTGGCCGCGAGGGACAGATCGGCGTTAAGTTTTTCTGGTAATTTGGCGGCGAATGGAGGCCGCTGGCATCTTTCGTGGTTTGGCCTTAACGTACACAACCACGATGGGAACTCGCCTGGATGCGTCGTTAATCTATCTTGCTAGGCCTTGGGCAATCTTGTTTGCGTTCATTCTCAGCCTGTTGTTCGCAGAACCATCTTTGGCTCAGACCGCCCAGCAATACCGCCAGCGGGCCATCGAGTTGTCCCGCGCGAGGTCCTGGGATGAAGCCATCGCAAACTACCGCAAGGCGTTGGACCTCGAGCCCAAGGATGCCCTGACACACTAGAACTTGGCGCTCGCTTTGAAATATAAGGGCGACGCGCGGCAGGCGATTGACGAATTCGAGACTACTTTGCAGCTCAAACCAAAGTGGGCGGAAGCGTACTACGGCCTGGGTGCCGCGTGGTATGACTTGCACGACCTCGGGAATGCGCTGAAGGAGCTCCGTGCCGCGATCGAACTGGATCCCAGAAACGCCGCGGCGCACCGCCTTGTGGCGCGGGTGTACTCCGAGCAGAGCGACCCACTGTCTGCAGATCGCGAACTGCGTCGTGCACTAGAATCGAAGCCCTCAGCCGAGATTTATTTCGAACTGGGGCTTATTCAGGGACAGCTCAGCAATCTGGACCAAGCTGCGGTTGAATTTCGTCAAGCACTCCGTCTTAACCCGCGGTTTGCCTCGGCCCACAGGCTCCTCGGTGTGACATTGCGCCGCCAGGGCAGCCATGCGGGCGCCCTCGCGCAATTCCGCCGAGCCGTTGAAATCGATGCAAAGGATCCCGAAGCTCAATGCGACTTGGGCATGGAATTGAAAACGGGCGGTGATATGGCCGGTGCGATTGCGGCGTTTCAGCGAGCGATCGCACTGAAGCCTGATTTCGAAAAGGCCCACTACAATTTGGGGATTGCGTTAAGAGCGCAAGGCCAAGCCGACGCGGGGAAGAAGGAATTGGATCAGCTCAATGCCTTGCATGACTTCCGTGCTAACCTGGCGCAGGCAAAATTGCTTATCCTGCGGGGCGTCGAAGCGCTCAAGAATCAGAAATTGGACGATGCGTTGGCTCTTTTCCAGAAGGCGGTCGACCAGAGCCCAGAACTGCCAACCAGTTACTACTATCTGGGCGTTGCCTATGAGCGTAAGGATGATCCCGAGCGTGCGATTGCGGCTTATCAGAAAGCCCTCGAGCTGAAACCCGATTATTCGCAAGTCCAATCGAGTTTGGGCCTTCTTTACTGGCGTCAGGACGATCACCAGCGCGCGCTCGAAGAGTTGCACCGCGCGGTGATGTCCGATCCTGATCTTCCGGAAGGACATTACAACTTTGGCCTCGCGCTGGCCCAGTCGGGGCGAGGAAACGAAGCCGCTCGTGAATTGAACGAAGCTGTCAGCCTGGATCCGAAATACACCGATGCTCGCGTCCAATTGGGCTTGGTGCTGGGCCAGAACAACGACGCCGCCGGCGCTGCCAGCGTTTTCAGAGAACTCGTGCGTCGCGATCCGAATTTTGCCGAGGCTCATAACAATCTCGGTCTAGTTATACTGCAGGCCGGCGACCTAAGCGCAGCCGATTCGGAATTTCGAGAGGCGCTGCGGCTCAAGCCGCTTTATGCCGAAGCGCATTACAACCTCGCATTGGCCCTGCACCAACAAGGAAAGGAGGCGGAGTCACGCGCGGAATTCAATAAAGCTTACGAAATTGCGCCGGAGCTTAGAAACGCGCTTCGCCCTTAAGAAATGTTATCTTCAAAGAATCTCGTATTATTTCTCCTCGTACCGATGGTGGTCATTGTCTGGAAGGCTTGCGGAGTCGCCACTCCTCTGGCTAGCCACCCACCACGGCAGGCGGGACAAATGACTAAGGAGGGCACCGCCGCCAAGTTCTGCGAGGTTGCATCGCCGATGGCGTCCTTTTCCGTCCCTCATGTCTCGCAAGCCCCGGAGTTGAACACGGATCCCCATTCGCCGACGTGGGCCCATGCGTCGGCCACATGGATCGCCAGAGACTGCACTCGCCAAATCGATTATCCAAAGATCAAAACAGAGGTTCGCGGATTCTGGACCGACTCCGATTTGTATCTGCTGTTCATCTCTCCATACACGGAACTGAATCTCTGGCTGCCTGCGGACAATACCAAAGACCGCCTCAAGCTCTGGGACCGTGACGTGGTCGAGTTTTTTCTCGGCGATGATTGGACAGACATCAAGCACTATCGCGAGTTTGAGATTGCCCCCACCGGGGATTGGGTCGATCTGGCGATTGACCTTAACAAAGAATCCTACAGCGCCGACTGGAGTTCGGGCTGGGAGCGCATGGGAAGAATCGATGAAAAGAATCACATATGGTATGCAGCGGCGCGCGTGCCGCTGCGCTCTGTCGGCGAAAAACAGGTGGTCGCTGGCACTCGATGGCGGGCTAACCTCTATCGCATTGACGGCCTCGGCGAAGATCCACAGCGCCATTTCATGTGTTGGCAACCAACCTGTGTCGTCAACCGCGATCCCAACCACGTACCTGAACATTTTGGAACATCAAAACAGCAATCAAATCGTCGCGGATTTATGAAGATGTTGGCTGCTTCGCCGCTATTGGCCCAGATTGCCGCTCAAGGCCTGTACGAAAAATCCGCTGTCGCCATGGGACTGGACCCGCGCGGAAACGTCTACCGTCGCCTGGGCGTTAAGACCGTCATTAATTGTCGTGGGACTTGGACCTATCTAAGCGGATCGCTGCAATTTCCGGAAGTGCAAAACGCTCAGGCCGAAGCGGGCCGC
>QHYO01000033.1:0-5771 GCA_003224135.1 Acidobacteriota bacterium
GTCTGAATGTCGGAGAGAACGTGCGTGTATCTATAGCCGGGAGTTTGCAGCTTGTGCGTGGCAAGGGCGTAAAACATGAAAGCGTCATCGGAGTCCGGGGAATGCGCGAGTTTCATTTCGACGGTTTGTTCGCTGGGCTTCAGGGTTGCAGTGCGTGCTGACATGGAGGTAAGACTTCCTTTTGCCTCGGCGGAGCCACTGACGACGGAGACGCCTCTCCCCAAGCAGCCAAGCGAGACACAGGAGGAAGGGGCGACGCAGGGAACTTGCGTGGCGCAGTGCCGGGTCTTTTCTTTGCGGAAAGAAGAGTAACACAGGAGCAATCGAGCGGGCCAGAGGAGGGAACAGTACGCCGGAGACCGAGGGATCGCGCTCCTACGACGGTCGAACGCTAGTGTAGGGATGCCCCGGGGGCTGAAGGTCGGAAGAGCCGCCGAATGGATTCCGGTTTAGGCCGGCGGCGCAAGGCGTGATTAAATTGGGGGTATAGATGCTGGCCGCCCGCCGCGCAAAAATCTATCGTTTCTGCTTAAAGGAGGCCAGATGAAAATCGCGGTGTTGATCGCACGCATTTTGATGGGGCTGATTTTTGTGTTTTTTGGGTTGAACGGGTTTTTCCAATTCATTAAGGCGCCGTTGCCGTCCGGACTGGCGGGCCAGTTCTTGCTCGTATTTTTCCAGTCCCATTGGGTCCTTTTTGTAAGCGCGGTTCAGCTCGTGGGCGGGCTGCTGCTGCTGGTGAACCGGTTTGTGCCGTTGGCGCTGGCGTTGCTTGGTCCGGTGATCGTAAACATTATTTTGTATCACCTTCTGTTGAGTCCGGCGGCGGCGCAATTGGCGGTGGTGGTCACGATTTTGTGGATATTTCTCTTCTATCGTTACCGGCAATATTTTTCCGGCATATTTGCGCAGAAGGCCTTGTAGGATTTCGCCGATCCCAATAGAGCCGCAAAGAGGGCACGATCTATCGTGCCCCACCAGCGAGATTCATCGCTCGCCGATGGCCTCTACCTGAGACGACAGAGTTGACTGCGAAGCGCGGTAGACAATTTTGCCTCGAAGCAGTGTTAGTTCGCAGTGCAAATTTTTGAGGTCATCGGATGGGATGGTGTAGAGGTCGCGATCCCACACTGCGATGTCAGCGTCTTTACCTGGTTCGAGGGAGCCAACGCGTTGTTCGAGAAAGAGTTGGTGCGCGGCCCAGATGGTGTAGGACTTGAGTGCGGTGTGGATGTCGACCGACTCGGCCGTACCGAAGGGCTGGCTACCGTACACGCCGTTCAATGTTTTGCGAACGACCGAGGCCCACAGGCCATATCGCGCAGGATACGGAGTAACGAAATAGTCCGAGCCGCCTGCCCAGATGACGTGCTTCTGAGTGTAAGTTTTGTAAGGCATGAGGCGTTGCTCGCGCTTTGCGCCGAAAGATGCGGCGTAAATGTCGCCAATCCACCACATGAAAGGTGCTTGCGTTTCCGGATAGCCCGAATCGAAATCGCGCTGGAGGCGAGCCATGGTGTCTATCGCGTGATCGGTGGGGATGTTGCAGTGAATGATGCCGTGACGCAGGCCCTTGGTCGCTTTCTCTTTCAATCGCTCGGCATACGTATCAACGACCCAGTCGATGGCGCGATCACCCACGGCATGCGTGCTTACATGAATTCCGGCGTCGTGAAACAGTTTGACCATCTCACGATAGACCGGCGGATCGATATTGGGGTAGCCCATGTTGCCGGTGTCGACTTCCTTGGCTTTCTTGAACCAGGGATCGTAGACCCAGGCGGTGCGCCCGCCGCCGCTTCCGTCCATGTAGAGTTTGACGCCTCCCGAGAGCAACATTCCGTCACCGAAAGCTTGTGGAGGCTTGGGTTGAGCTTCGAGACGCGCTAACGTGGCGCGAGCGGACTCCATGTCGCGTCCACCATAGAGCAAGGCAAAAATACGGACGGTAGATTTGTTTTGTTGCAGAAGTTCGCGATAGAGGTCCCATCGTTCGCCTTCCGTGCCGGGATCTTTCGCCGCAGTCATGCCTTCGCTGTTGAAATCCGCCATCATTTTCAGCAGGCCGTTGCGCTGTTGGTCTTTGCTGTAAGGTGGAATGAGCGAAGTGACGAGCGCCATGGCTTCTTCTTTTAAAACACCGGTGAGGAGGCCGTTGGCATCGCGATCGATGGTTCCACCTTTAGGATCTTTTGTTTCGGGAGAAATTTTGGCGAGACGAAGTGCGAAAGAGTTCGCTGTGCCGTAGTGGCCGGTGGTGTGGGCGAGCCAGACAGGATGGTTGGGAGCGACCTTGTCCAGGTCAGCGGCCGTGATGTAGCGCGACTCGGCGAGTTTGCCTTCGTCCCAACCGGAGCCGGTGATCCATTCGCCGGGTTTTTGAGTGGCGACCTTTTGGCGGACGAGATCAACGGCCTCGCCGATCTTGGTGATTTTGCTGAGTTCGACGCCATAGATGGCCGACGTCTCGTCAAAATGGCAGTGGCTATCGATCAAACCTGGAGTCGCAGTGCGGCCATGAAGATCGATAACCCGTGCATTTTTTGGAGAACGCTTGCGGATTTCTTTGTTGGTGCCGACGGCTGCGATTTTTCCGTCGTGAATGGCGAGGGCCTGCGCGATGGAATCGTTCGCGTCGACGGTGATGATTTTGCCGTTGATCAGGATGAGGTCGCCAGATTCAGGATTGATCTTGGACGAAGACTGACCTGGACACGCTGGGACGGATAAGAAAAGTGCTGCAAAGGAACAAAAGAAAAATGCAAAGGTTCGGGCAAACGGTCTAAGGCTGCAATTCATGAGCGCACCTCTATGCGGCGACCGGAGCGGATTTGTGTCAAGACAAGAAGCGTGGTGTGAGGATAGCACCGCACGAACTTGGTAGTGAACGATAGGGACGCGAACCTTTCTCTTAACCGCGAGCTTTTTTCACAGGCAGATGTTTTGTGCGGACTGCGATTTTTGGCTACACTGCGGGCCTCGGTCAGAGCGGGAGGTTGAGCATGTGTTCATGTGGAGTTCGCATAGTGCGACAAATCGGCATCGCCATGGCGATTGCGTGCGTCTTTGTGTCTCTAGCGTTTGCGCAGCAGCCGCAAAAGTATGAATCGACGATCGAATCGCTCGATCAGCACGCGCTCCCACAATGGTATGCGGACGCGAAGCTGGGGATTTTTATTCACTGGGGCTTGTATTCCGTTCCTGGCTGGGCGCCGTTGATTCATCCTGAGCATGATTTCAGTTCGCAGGATTACATTACGAGCAATCCCTATGCGGAATGGTATTTGAATACGATGCGGCTGGAAGGCTCGCCGACCCAGAAATACCACCGCGAACATTACGGAGCCGATTACGATTACTACAATTTTGCGCCGGTATTTAACCGCGAAATTCAAAAATGGAATCCGGACGAGTGGGCGAAGGTATTTCGCACGGCTGGAGCGAAATATGTGGTGCTGACGACGAAGCACCATGACGGATTTACCTTGTGGCCGAGCACAACGAAGAACCCTACGCTGCTGGCCGATCGACAACACTCTTCGCGCGACATTGTTGGGGAGCTCTCTGCAGCCGTGCGCGGACAGGGTCTGCGGATGGGTCTCTATTATTCGGGTGGATACGATTGGACTTTTGTGCCGGGACCAATCCGCGTTGCAGCGGATTACCAGTCTGTGAAACCGCAGAGCGAAGCATATGGGAAATACGCGGATGCCCATATGAGGGAGTTGATTCAGCGCTACCGGCCGGCGGTGCTGTGGAATGATATTGATTATCCGAAGTCCGGACATCCACTGGAAATCATGGCGGAATATTACAATGCGGTTCCCGATGGAGTGATTGACAACCGGTTTGGCGTCAAGCATGCGGATTTTGTTACGCCGGAATACGAGACGCTGGACAAGATCAATCCGAAAAAATGGGAAGAGTGCCGTGGGCTTGGACGCTCGTTTGGCTTTAACCGGGCCGAAGGAGAAGCGGAAACGATTCCCGCGGCGGACCTGATTCATCTTCTGGTGGACATTGTCAGCAAGAACGGGAATCTTTTACTGGATGTTGGCCCAGAGGCGGATGGAACGATTCCTGCAGTGCAGATGGAACGATTGCAGGAGCTGGGCAACTGGCTGCGCGTAAATGGTGAGGCGATTTACGGAACACGTCCCTGGAAGCGAGCGGAAGGCGCATCAGTTGAGGGAATTCCGGTTCGCTTCACGCAAAAGGATTCGTCGGTTTTCGCGGTACTGCTCGGGGATGTGAAAACGGCTTCCGTGACGCTGAAGTCGCTGACGCCTGCGGCGGGCGCCAAGATTTATTTGTTGGGCAACGAAAGGCCGCTGCGCTGGTCGCAAGAAGGCGCGGACATCAAGATCGGCCTGCCGTCGCCGCTTACTGGCAAATATGCATATGCGCTGCGATTTGATGGGCCCGTGTCCTAAAACTCAGTACCTAAATAACGGGATCCAAAGTGAGAATCACAGGCCATTGCCACGCTAGCGGCGCGCCGTTTTGTGGGCCGGGCTCGGGACGGAACTGCGGGTTTCGGCTGAACGCGCCGGAGCCGTGCAGACGTCTTCGGCGCCGGTGCGTTTCAGGATTGCTTTCACATAACTGATGACATCCGAGTTGCAGCGCATGGCCAAAAGAATCGCGCCGCGTTCGAGGCGATCCTCGTAACGTTTGGCTTCCAATTCGGGGACTCCCATGTGGATTAAGGCTTTGGCGACATCACCTACCGCGCTGTCAACGCCGAGGCCAGCCAATCCAGCCTTGAGTGTGCTTTCGCCAACCATTGGTCCCAGGCCTGGAATCGCCAACATTCCCAGTCCGACCAAGATGTCGAGCGTTCCGCTGAAAACGCCTCGAGCGGAAGTCGCGCGCCGCGCCACGGGCTCGTGGGATTTCCCTTCCGGCGCTGTTTCCATATGAGTTCCGGCAATGTTTCCGGGCATGAGTGCGTAAATATCCGAAGATGAAAAGCCGGCGCTTACAAGGGCGTCCGCCGCGGTTTCGGCGGAAGCTCGCGCGGAATAGATTCCAAAAACCATGATTTTTTGCGGCATCTTTCACCTCCTTGGTTGTCGGTTGGGGCGAGGCGTCAGTGTGATTGCATTAGAGTTTGTTTCGCGCATTCGCCAGATGCTCCGGTCTTTGAAAAACGGATTTTTCTTTCTCCATACTTTAAACGACGTACGGACGGTGTACGCCATAAGGCAAAGCAGGTACAAGCAACCAGACGAAAGTGGTAGGGCCTGTTACAGCGCGGAGACCATGTGGGCGATCGAGTCCTCAAAGGTAACCCTGCCGTCTAGGTAGGGCTGCCAGTATTGCGTGAGGACGCGCAGATAATTTTCCCAGCCCCGTTTATAGAGACCTTCGCGGACCGCATACGGCACATACCCAGAGTAGCCAGCACCCGAGGAAGCACCGGCCGAATCTGCCGTGCTCAGTGCCACCGGCCGGACGACTTCGCCGGTGGTGTAGAAGAGCAGCGCGTGCCAGAGATCGCGCGGGATTGGTTTTTCCCTCTGGCGGCATTCGCGGAAGATAGCATCCTGCACGGAATCGGCGATGCCGTGCGACGCTTCATGAAATAAAACCTCGAGAGCTTCGGCGCCCTGATTGCGCGCGTCAACGCTGGAAACGGTGACACGGAGCGGTTCGAGCGTGGTGTATGCGCCGGTCGAGCTGGCGTACGAGGTGACGTCGACGCGAATGCGTTCTTTGGGCCAGTTGGTCTGGTAGATTTCGGCGAGGCGATGAGCGAGGTCGAGTCC
>QHYO01000033.1:5932-18619 GCA_003224135.1 Acidobacteriota bacterium
ATAAGAATCATTTCCAGGCTTACTGTGAGGTCTTTATCGGCGTAAGTTTTTGAGTAAAACGCGATCGCCGCAGACCAAGCGCGCTGTTCGGCCGGCGATAGATTTGCGATGCCAGCATTAACCGCGCCTGGATTTGCTGTGGAGTTCGAAGAGCGAGGCGAGCGGGCGATGCGGTACAGCGTGTGGTGCAGATTCAGCCAGAAGCCACTGTGAAACTCGTAGACCGGAAGCGGCACCGCGACGGATTCTTCTTGCGCGACAGAAGTTGAGGCGACAAAAAGCGGAACCACGCACACGAATGGGAGGAGAGCGCGGCGAATGGAAGTACCCAATGGGCGCATGGGAAGAAGAAAGATGGTAGCGCTAAACGGATAGTGCGGCAAATCCGGCCTGGGAACCCGACGATCGACCTTGCGCTATTTTTGTGCGGGATTGGTTTTGTGGCGGAACGCCTGTGCTTAACCCGCCCCAGCTACCCAGCGGTCGAGAACCGCGAGCTGAGCGGGAGACAAATTCTCATCGAAGCGAGCACCCATGCCGAGCCCCGGGCTCGCGTAAACGATTCTTGCGTGGAGCTGTAGTTCTTCGCCGGCGTGCTTTAGATGAATGAGGACCACCGTTTTGGCGGGCGTAGGATTCAGCGTGTCAATATAACAACCCGTGCGGCTGAGGTCGCTGGTGCGTGCAGTGAGACGGGTGCCAGAGGCAACTTCGGTCACTTCTGCAACGGCAATCAGTGGTACGCGAACATCGTTACGTTTATCCGGCATTGTGCCTGGCATGTCCGCATCTGGAGTCAATCTTGTTGCGTGGCCCACAAGCAGTCAAAAACCTTGCGTGACCGCAGGCTGTCAACATTCTTGCCCCGACTGATCCGAGAACCTCAAAGCGCTGCGGCAGACCCCTCAGGGAACAACGACCCTGCCGATTGTGCGAAAGATTCCTTGCTAAAACAACAAGGAAGGTCCGGATCGTTTCGAAAAAGTGACGTCGCAGCCACTCACAGTACTTCCGGTCAAATTATTCGATGACGGGATCGAGTGAGTGGCCGACCGCGCCTTGGTGGTCGGCTGCATGGAACTTGCCCTTGGCATCGCGAAAGAAGGACAACTTGCCAGTGCGGCCGTAGGTCGCAGGAGTCGCCGACAGTTCGTACTGTGCGGGAGCGCCCAAATCATTTGCGCCGACGATGACCATGCGAAATACATAGCCCTCACTTTTACCGGAAATCAGGTCTGCTTCGAGCAGGCCTGCTGCTTCGGAAGAAGTTTTCGACCCGTGTCCCAGCTTTGACAGTGATTCTGGAAGGCGCGCATACGTCTTGCGGTACGTCTCGACCGCTATTGCAATCGCCTTAAGGCCGGCAAGGGCATCGCGTTCGTTGTTGCCGATTGCGGCCTGGTCCCACTCGACTTCGAGCGATGGAAGATCCAGAAACAACATGCCGAGCGAAAGTACTTTCCAGGAAGAATTCTCGCGTACCATACCCATCAATATGTGGTGAGGATCTCCGGCGTGAAGATCGGAAGCGTCGCGAATGTCGAGTGGAAGTAGAGCAATATTTTCGCGCAGCTCCGTTCCGCCAAGCTGAATCTCCGCGGCGCCGTCGGCAGTCGCGCAGCGAATTTGCGGACGGCCGGACGGATTGACGGAAACCGTCGGTTTGCCAGCGCCATCGAGAAGCACAAAGCGCTTCATGAGTTCTGTGCGCGCAGTGGGAGCGAGCCGGGAAAATGCTTCCGCGTTGCGCGAGGTGAGAAATTTTTCAAACGATACTTCGTCGTGCGCGCATGCTGCCGCAAGCAGGTCGCGAAGCGCTGCAGAGGGCGCGTCCGGCAGCGGGGCGTTAGCCGAAACCGCCGGTGGCGTTGCGGGCGATGACGAGGGTGTTGCCGCGTCGGGGCGCGAACTAGACTCCTGACTATTTGCAGGCCAAACAGCGCTTAATGATGCGAGGAGCGTGGCCGCGGCGATCCAAAGTTCCTTCCTAAACATTCTTTGCCACGATGGATGCAAGAATTTCCGGCAGATTCATGGAGAATTTTGAGCGGGGCAGGATTTCGTCAAAGCCCGCAGCCTTGGCTTCTTCGGCGAGGCCAGTTTGCACATGGGACAAAAATGCAATCACGCGCAGTCGCGGCTGCGCATTGCGTACTTGTTGCATCGCTGCAAGCGGCTGCGAACGCGCGTTCAAATCCACGATTACCAGCTCCGGAGGCGGGTCGATCAATTGCAGCAGGGAATCGGCGGTCGACGCGACTTTCACTTCCACGCCAAGATGCTTCGCCGTCTCTGCGAGCTTCATCTGAAAAAACAGGTCATCCATGTATGCAACAACACGCGGCATCGAAGGAACGCTCCAGGAAAGATCAGGTTCTGAATCAGGCTCTAGAGTAGATGCACAATGAAGTGAAATTGCTGCCAGCGAAATTGCCGTGAGACTAGTGGCCAGAGCCGGGGCTGTGCGCCCCGACGGTTTCGTCAGGCACGTCGCCTACGCGTCCTTTTACGCGGTCATAAACGGAAACCTGGCTGACCGACCCGAGTGCTTCGTTATAAAAAGTCGGCACGCCAAGTGCCGTGCGCAGTTCCTCATTGAACTTACGCAAGTTTTGCAAGTGCGAGGCCAGCGCGGGCAGCTTCAGTCCATCATCGGTGAGTAGGAATTTTTGGTAGCCCGCGTCCCACAAGCGTGCGAATTGCCCTTTGACCATAATCGTCGGGAGCACGGTGAGCTGAAATTTCGCATCGGTGCCCTGGCGAAATTCCGCGCCGCAACCGTACTTTTCCACGCGTACGACGCCGCGCGTGCTTCCCACCGCAAAACCAAGTGCTGCGAGACTCTCAATTGCTTTTGGCGCAAAACGCTCTTCAACGTTCCACATGGTCCATAAAGACTAAAGAAACCAGCGAGGTCTGTAAAGTGCCGTCAGGTGAACACGGGCGATATTGAATTCCGACGGCGCGGTTGTCCAAGCCGCTGGTTTATCTTTCAGCGGGCCGAATGCATCCAATTAGGAGTAAACTGGTCGGATATTCCGTGAGTCAAATTGCGGCTAGAGGGTACAGGTACGACCCAGACCCATCAACTCGGAGCCGTTCCATCGCCAATCCGGAGTGAGCGCATCGGCGAAAGTGTGCTCGAACGCATCGGCAACACGCCGCTTCTTCGACTCGCGCGCGTCGCGTCGCGTCTGCCTTACGTTGAAATATCGGCGAAGGCGGAATGGTTCAATCCCGGCGGTTCCGTAAAGGACCGCCCAGCTCGGAGCATGATCGAGGCCGGACTCGCGAACGGCGATCTTCGCCCAGGAAAAGTGATTTTGGACGCGACCAGCGGCAATACCGGCATTGCTTACGCTATGATCGCTGCGGCGTTGGGCTACCCGGTCAAATTGTTCTTACCTCAGAGCGCTTCCGAAGAGCGCAAGCGCATCTTGCAGGCATACGGTGCCGAGCTGGTGATGACTCCCGGCGATGAAGGCACAGACGGCGCGATTCGGCGCGTCCGCGAACTTGCCGCGGCGGAGCCGCATAAATATTTCTATCCGGATCAGTACAGCAATCCCGCCAACTGGCAGGCACATTATCGAGGCACTGCAAACGAAATCTGGGAGCAGACGGGCGGCCGGATTACACATTTCGTCGCCGGTCTCGGAACCAGCGGCACGTTTGTCGGAGCGTCGCGTCGCTTGAAGGAATTGAATCCGAGAATTCTCTGCATCAGCTTGCAGCCGGACGGTCCGTGGAACGGCCTCGAAGGCTGGAAGCACATGCCGACTGCGCTCCGCCCGGCGATTTACGATGACACGCTGGCTGACGAAAATCTGGAAGTCTCGACGGAAGACTCTTATCGCATGGTGAAACGCCTGGCTCGCGAAGAGGGATTGCTGGTGAGCCCCAGCGCTGCAGCTGCCCTGAATGGCTGCCTCGCTGTTGCAAGCCGAATTCCTGCTGGAGAGCGCGCCGTGATGGTTACGGTTTTTGCTGATTCTGCGGCAAAATATTTGAGTGAACGATTCTGGGACGAAGAGTAACGATGGCCGAAAATTTTCAGCTTTGGATCAGTCATGATCTGTCGGAGCGCATTCGCCGGCACGGAGCAGAGGTTTTTCCGCACGAATGTTGCGGCGCCTTGCTGGGTCGTGACGCAACGGCGGTCGGAAGCGGCGACTCGCAAGAATCGGGAACGCCACGAGAAGTTCTGGATTTGTTCCCGATGGTCAACCGGCGCGATGATTCGCCTCGCAACCGTTTTGCAGTTACGGCGGACGATGTGCGCGACGCGGAGAAAGCCGCGAGCCAGCATGGTTTGGAGGTCGTGGGCTGGTATCATTCGCATCCCGATCATCCTGCACGGCCCAGCCAGTTTGACCGCGAACATGCCTGGCCGTGGTACAGCTATATTATTGTGAGCGTGATGAGCGGAGCTCCGGCGGAAATGACTTCCTGGCGCTTGGATGACGACCGACAAGACTATTCCGCAGAAAGAATCGAAATTCGCAACAGCGCTGGAGCTTGATTGCGTCGCGCATGGCGAGCAGTCATGGAGAGATGGAGAAAACGATGGCAGTGAAGGTGATCATTCCAACGCCGCTGCGGGTATATGCCGCAAAAAAAGATTCCGCGGAAGTTTCCGCCGAGACGGTCGGCGAAGCGCTCGGTGGTCTGACCGCGCAGTTTTCCGAGCTTCGCAAGCACCTGTTCACTGACGATGGAAAACTCCGCAGTTTTGTGAATGTGTATCTTAACGATGAGGACATTCGTTACATGGCGAAGGAAGCGACACCTGTAAAAGACGGCGATGTCGTCAGTATCGTGCCTTCCATTGCGGGCGGCTGCTGAACGCGGTAAATCGATTTTGTTTCGCGAACGACTTATTCGCGGACTTTTTTACGAATATTTACGGACAGGGGCAGGGAAGCATGGCAACAAAAACGCAAACGCTCGGCGTGAACACGCCGGCCACAGGTTTGTCCAACGAAGAAATTCTCCGCTATAGCCGCCACCTGATCATGCCGGAAGTCGGCATGGATGGTCAGCTCAAGCTAAAGAACGCGAGGGTACTGTTGATCGGCACCGGAGGGCTCGGGGCGCCGCTCGGTTTGTATCTGGCTGCGGCGGGAGTGGGAAAACTTGGGCTCGTCGACTTTGACGTGGTCGACTTCACAAACTTGCAGCGCCAGGTAACTTTTGGCACCACTGACGTCGGCAAGCACAAGAGCGAAGCTGCTCGTGCGCGGCTCTCGAATCTGAATCCGGACATTGAAATTCAAAGTTTTGAAACGCAGCTCACCAGCGCAAACGCGCTCGAACTCTTCAAGGACTTCGACATCATCGTCGATGGCACGGACAATTTCCCGACGCGCTATCTCGTCAATGACGCGTGCATTCTGCTCGGCAAGCCAAATGTCTACGGTTCCATTTTCCGGTTTGAGGGCCAGGCCACGGTTTTCGGCATGCCGGATGGCCCGTGCTACCGGTGCTTATATCCCGAACCGCCTCCGCCGGGGCTTGTGCCTTCCTGCGCCGAGGGCGGAGTGCTTGGTGTGCTCCCGGGAATTGTCGGCTCGATTCAGGCGATGGAAACGATCAAGCTGATTCTTGGCGCGGGTGATAGCCTGGTTGGACGTCTGTTACTGTTCGATGCGCTGGGCATGAAGTTCCGTGAACTGAAGTTGCGCAAGAATCCTGATTGCCCGATGTGCGGAAAAAATCGCACCATCCATCAGCTGATTGACTACTTCGAATTCTGCGGCGTGCGCGGCGAAGAAGCTCCCGCGCCCGATCTGCAAGTGCCGGAGATGACGCCTCGCGAACTGAAGGCTCGCCTCGATCGCGGCGACGACCTCTACATTCTCGACGTGCGCGAGCCGCATGAATATCAAATCTGCAACATCAAGGGTCACTTGCTGCCGCTTGGCGAATTGCCTCGCCGCGTCCACGAACTCGATTCGTCACGCGAGATTGTGGCGCACTGCCGCAGTGGAAAGCGTTCCGCAGAAGCCGTGGACTTCTTGCGCAAAGCCGGTTTTCGCAAGATCCACAATCTGAAGGGCGGCATCCTGGCCTGGTCTGACGAAGTCGACCCGAGCGTCCCGAAATACTAGTGTAACGAGGGGCGCTTTCTGCGGGGTTGGTGTTCTCTACTTCGGTTCGCGTCAGTTACGGATTCAAGCTACGCAGCTAACGTTGCGTCGCGCCAATTCGCACTTTTCCAGGTGTTCAGCTAAGATTTTGTTTAGCCTATGCGTTTCGCGGCTCGGAGACTGCATGCCCGCCACAAAAATCACGATCAACAATAATGGCAATATCCGTATCGAAGGCGACTTCGAAATCCTGGACCCGCAAGGCAAAGCATTCGGACTTGCCGGACGCACTGCAATCGGCCTGTGCCGCTGCGGCCACTCCAAGAACAAGCCATTTTGCGATGGTTCCCACAATGCCGCCGCCTTCAGCGACAACGTCGCTGCCCGCGATTTACCTCCTCCAAAGCCGAAGATTTAGCTCTTTCCCGCCTTAGTTCACTGTTGAGACTGTCTCAGACTGAGACAGTCTGTTCCGCGGTGTTCAAAAGTGTCCAAAGTCCACGTAACTCTCAGGGAACAAATACCCTTAATCTGCAGGGGTACTCTAGATTCTCTGATTCTCACCGTCTCGCTCCTGCGATTCGCAAATCTCGATGTTCTGGCATTGTTTGTATAAGTACCTTTTTATCATGGACATACAGCCACAGCCAGAGGGCTGAAATCGGTCATTAGCGTGCATTTACCGTGACTTGCTGGGTTTTGTCGGGCATTGGGGGTTTTCTTGGGCAGTTGGTCCAAAATCACTGGCACTCTTCAGAAGCGCCCTTCTTTGGCGTGGGCGGGCGCAGTCTCACTGGGAGCGATTTTGTTCCTGGCAGGGCTGTCGTATCTCCGCATGGCTGGATTCTCGGGCAGCTATCAGACGTATCTCTATGTTGAAGTCGGCGGCACACTTCTCAGCTTTTGTTACGCGGCCAATGCTCTGGTTCGTTTTCGCGGTACACATGATCGCACCGCGCTCATTCTTTCGTTCGGCTTCGTGTTGTCCGGCCTGATTGAGACGGTCGGCTACTTCCAGTTCAATCACATTCTCCACCTTGGCGGCGCGGCGCTTCACATTCCGCTCGGCTGGATGGTCAGCCGAACTTTGCTCGCGGTTCTTCTGCTAGCGGCAATCGGAGTGGAGAAGTACACCCCCACCGCTCGTCAGCCCAGCAAAGAAATTGCCGTTGCCCTCCTGGTCGTTGCACTGGCTGCGTATGCGACGAGCGCCGCGTTCCTTGCTGCGCCTTCGGCGCCGACTGCACATCCTTCACAAATACTGTCTCGCGTGTGGGACCTGCTTCCCGCGTTTTTATTTCTTGCCGCAGCTGTGGCGTTCTTTCTTCGCATCAAGCAGGACGAGAAGTCCGCTTCCGTTTACGACTACTCGCTTTTTGTGGTCGCTTCCCTGAATGTCGTCTGCCACATCGCTGCCACATTCTCCCGCCATCTTCTTGACGGGCCGTTCTTCCTCGCGGAGCTCAGCAAAACCGCGAGCTACGTCGTCATGCTGCTCGGAGCTTTGTTGGATCAGGCGCGCTTGTTTGATCAGGTGCGCACGCTTGCTGTCAGCGATTCTCTGACCGGCCTCGCGAATTACCGCCGGCTGCTGAGCGTAATCGAAGCGGAGCTCGATCGTTCGCGGCGCACGCAGCGCCCGTTCAGCGTGGTGCTCTTTGACATGGATGGCCTGAAAGCGATCAATGATCAGTATGGCCATCTAACGGGCAGCCGCGCGCTTGTGCGCCTCGGGAAAATTCTCCGCAATCATTGCCGCGCGATTGACACGGCTGCGCGCTATGGCGGAGATGAATTTGCCATCGTTTTTCCCGAAGCCGATTCGGATATCGCCACACGCATCGTCAACCGCATTCACGAAAAAATGTCGTCCGAAGCCGAAGCGCCTCCCCTTTCCGCCAGCGCAGGCACGGCTTCTTATCCTGTCGATGGCGATACCCCCGAAAAGCTGCTCGCTGCCGCGGATCGCGCTCTTTATCGCATGAAGCACCGAAGCAGCAGTATCAAAAATCTCTCGCGCATCGCCGCGTGCCTCTGAGGATCGGACCAGCCAATGACCAAATTCCCCAATCAGGTCCATCCCTTCCACCGCGCCGAGCGTCGCAGCCCGATGGAAATTGGCGTGTATCTCGAAGGCAACCGGCAAGCGCCCGGTGCCGAATCCACATTCACGGAAAATGTCAGCGAACGAGGGGCGCGCGTTGTCAGTTCGCGGCGCTGGGAGCCCAACGACCGGCTTACCCTGGTTTCGCGTTCCGGAGAGTTTCGTTCCTCGGCCCGGGTGGCTTACTGCCAACCGATGCAAGGCGACGGCTTTGCCGTCGGCGTGGAGTTTCTCGAGCCGCGAGGACGATGGGTTGTTCAAAATGCCAGATAGCTTGGCCGAACGGCGCAGCGGAAGGGAGACCCGCTTGGCGTTTCGCTTTTCGGCATACAAGTATTCGTCTGATGCTCTCCTGAACAGCTTTCAATTGCAGACTTGGCGGTAGAGACGCAGTGTTTCGTCCACCATTTGGTCTGCGGAAAAAATTCTTTCTATTCTAAGTCGCCCCGCGGTGCCCAGCTCAGCAGCGAATCCGCTGTTGTTGAGAATACTTCGAACCGCCGCCGACAGCGCCTGCGGGTTTCGTGGTTCCACTTGTAACCCGCTCTTGCCGTCTTCTACGATTTCACCCAGTGCGCAGCCCAAGTAGGTAACCGACGGCACGCCGTGCGCCATCGCGGCCAGCAGCGAAGTGCCGAGCCCTTCAAACAGCGCGGGAAAAACAAACACATCGATTGCTCGGTAGACGGATTCGATATCGCGGACGAACCCCGCAAAAATCACTGCGTCCTCTAGGTTCAACTCTTCTGTCAGCGCTTCCAGTTGCGGACGATACGCTCCATCTCCCGCCAGCAACAACTTGCAATCAGGAAACTCGGCACGAAGATTCGCCAGCACGCGAATCACCCATTCCTGTCCCTTGTCCTGCAACAAAACACCAACGCATCCCAGAAGTTGTTGGTTCTCGCCAACTCCCCAGCGAGCGCGGGCTTCTTGCCGCATCTTCGCGCTGACAGGCTCTGGAATGGCAACGCCTTCGTAAATCACCGTTAATTTTTCTGACGGCGCTCCCGAAGCGATAGCTTGCTCGGCTACCCAATGGGAATTGGCGATGATTCCCGCGGCCGCGTCAAATCGCGCTCGCGAAAAATAATTTCGTCCAAGCGGATATCCCACTCGTCGCGAAACCAGCAAGGGAACTTGCCGATGCGCCCTTGAAAGCCATGCCGCGGTCAGCGCATGCGATTCGTTCACGTGGACCAGGTCGAATCGGCCGTCTCTCATGAGTCTTCGCATCATCGCAGCCGCTGGCAGCCGCAATTTGCCTCTCGACGTGTAGTGCACGCAAATCCCCGCTTTCGAAGCGCGATGGCCCAGCGAAGATCCCTTCGCCGTGTGCACTTCCGCCGCGTGCCCTCTTTCGTAGAGGCCCTTCAGCAACAAGAAAAATTGGTTTTGCCCGCCGCGCCATTCCTGCTCCAGATCCACCAGCAGCGGAATCATCGTTCCGCCCGCACGGCATCCTTCTGCGCCGCGATCAATTTCCCCAGCTTTTCGTATTTCAAACGAACCGTCCGCGCCGCCATTCGCGAGATCAACGCTCCGCGATGTCCATCCAAAAATCCTCCGCGCAAAATAAAATTCTGAAAGAAGCTCCAGGGAGTAGCCAGCCACCACGCTCCGCGCCAGTGCCTTTTTCCCGCTGCAAACATCTGCTGCGCGGCAAGAGCGGAATACCGTTCCACGTTAGCTTCATGTTCACCAAAATCGCGGATCGTATAGTGGAGAAGATCGCCCGCAAGCCGCCCGCAAGGACCGGAGAACTGCAAAGTCTCATGCAAGCTGCCTGCGAATTGCGCAATGCCTTTGCGGTACAAGCGCTTCTTGAAGTCGGGATACCAGCCGGAGTGTTTAATCCATGCGCCCAGGTACCAGGTTCTTCGTGCCACTTCATACACGTTGAATTGCGCGCTCCGCTTTTTCCAGTCCACGATTGATGTCTGCAGTGCGCTGCTCAGCTCTTCGTCTGCGTCGAGCGACAAAATCCAGTCCGTTCGTGTCAATGACGCCGCATAGTTTTTCTGGTCCGAATAGTTCGTCCATTTGCGGAAATGAAATGCCGCGCCGTGTTCCCGCGCAACGGCTTCCGTACCGTCCGTGCTTCCAGAATCCACAATGATGATTTCATCAGCAATTCCTAGCAAAGATGCCAGTGTGCGGGGCAGGTTGTGTTCTTCGTTCAGTGTAATCAGGCACGCGGAGAGGCGATTCATAGCGCGGGCGTCTCAGAAGAATCCACTAGAAGTATCGCACAAACCTTGTGATGCGTTCTCCTCCGGCCTCGGGCTCTGTGATAGCATTGGAGTTTAATCAACCTTGAGGAGAAGAAGCGTGCCCGATCATCTTTCGCGCAAGGAACTCAAGCAGGACAAGATCCGCGAATCCCTTGAGCACGGCGCGGAAGCAGTCTATTCACACAGCCAGGCTGCGGCAATTCTGGTTGGGGTTGTGCTGGCAGTGGTACTGATCTACGGCGGCTGGAAATTTTACTCCGATCGTCAAACTGTCCTGGCCTCCGCCGCTCTCGATGAGGCCATGAAGGTTTACAACGCGCCCATTCGCCAGCCGAACGTGCCGGTCGAAGCTGGCGAGGTAACGTACGCCGATAATCTGGTCCGCGCGCAGGAAGCTTCGCAAAAATTCGCGGCGATCGCCGACAAGTACTCCAGCACGAGTCCCGGCAAGCTGGCTCGCTACTATCAGGCGCTCACGTTACTCGATCTTGAAAAACAAAATCAGGCGCTCGAATCGTTGAAGAAAATTGTTGGCGGCAGCGACAAGGAACTCTCCGCGATGGCTCAGTACCAGATAGCCACAATCTACGCGCGTACCGGTAAGATCGACGACGCCATCAAAACCTATCGTGCCGTTGCCGACCTAAGATCTGCTCTCGTCCCGCGGCCGCTCGTCCTGCTCGAACTCGCCGATCTCTTGCGCCAAAAGAATCCGGCCGAAGCCATCACGCTCTATCAGCAAATCAAGAAGGACTATCCGAGTCCCGCGGTTACCGAACGCGCCGACCGCGGCCTGGATTTGCTCGCTTCTAAGTCTTGACGCTCTTCTAAAGCGTCCTCTGCGCGACGGAGCGGACCATCCCGAATCCCTCCCTACTTTCGAATTTGGCAATGCGTGAAGAACTCTCGCGCGGTCGCCGCTACCACGAACCTCGTCACCCTTATCGTACCGAGTACGCGCGCGACCGCGACCGCATCATTCACGCGCGTGCTTTTCGCCGGCTTGAGGCCAAAACGCAAGTTTTTACCACCCGTTATTCCGATCATTTCCGCAATCGCCTCACGCACACGCTCGAAGTCACGCAAATCGCGCGAACCGTATCCGCCGCTCTCGGCCTTAACACCGAACTTGCCGAGGCTCTCGCTCTGGTTCACGACATTGGCCATCCGCCGTTCGGTCATGCCGGTGAACGCAAGCTGAACGAGCTGATGGAGGCATATGGCGCCGCATTCGATCACAACCTTCACGCGCTGCGCATCGTCGAGCAGTTCGAACATCGGTATCTCGAGTTCACCGGACTTAACCTCACTTTTGAAGTGCGCGAAGGCATCATTAAGCATTCACGGGATTACGAGCCGGGCGCCTGCCCCGAGCTTGCCGAGTATTTTCTCGATCTTCGCCCGCCTCTCGAAGCTCAACTGATCAACTGGGTTGACGAAATCGCATACAACACCGCTGACCTCGATGATGCTCGGGAGGCCGAACTCCTCGACTTCGATCTTCTCCGCTCCACGGTTCCATTATTCGCGCAGGCCTATCGCCAGGTTGACCGCGCCCATCCCACCGCAAAAGAAAAACTCAAGTTCAGCGAAGCTCTTAAGGATGTTCTCAACGCCCTGGCATCCGATTTGATCGAGACGACTGCCACTCGCGCAATTCATTCCGGTGTCGGTTCTGTCGAGGAAATCCGCCTCTGGCCGCAGCGAATCGCCGGCATGAGCGCGCAAATCTTCGCTGAGAGTGCGCGCTTAAAACAATTCCTCGCCGATAATCTCTACAGCAATCCTGTCATTACCGAAGACCGCGATCGCTCCGTCGAATGCCTCGAGCATCTTTTCCATTTCTATCTTGGCAAACTCGATTCCATGCCTCCCGATCATGAGCAGCTTGCCCTCTCCATTCCTCGTCACATCGTCGTTTGCGATTACATTGCCGGCATGACGGACCAATTCCTGCTCAAGCAATACCGCGATCAATTCGGGATTTCCTCATTCCCGTCTGCCGCCGCTCGTTGAGCACTTGCATCGCAGGCCGTGCCAAATCCATGATGGGAGAACGCTACGTGCGGCCGTTCAGGAGTAATTGCATGGCAAGATTTCGCATCCTCTTACTTGCGGCATTCTGGTTGCCGTCGCTGGCCGGGGCGGCACAAATCCCTGGTTTGACTTCGAAGTCCGCCGCAAAACCTGAAGCGGCAGCCCCAGCCGCATCCGATGCCCTCGGCCGCGAAACGCCGCGCGGCACCGTGATGGGTTTTCT
>QHYO01000264.1 GCA_003224135.1 Acidobacteriota bacterium
GCCGGTTTCCATTCCTGTCGACGAAACAACCCACGTATTTTCAATTCATTACACTAAAACCACGGAAACCTGCACGGTCACAGGCCTACGCCCTGTGCAAATGTTCAAATTTCTTTCTAACCTACTGTCGATCTTTAGCCACTTTCCCGGGCTTCCGGTAAGATGCAGAAGCCAGGTCTCGCGCACACTTAGAGATGGTGCTCACAAGAAGAAAAAAAATTGCGCTCGCCGTGGCGTTTGCGTTTCTATTCGTCGCAGGGTTACTCCTTGCCCGGCGTTTTTCGACAGATTCGGACGCGTCTGAGCGTCAACAACTGCTGCAGTTGGTTCCGACAGAGTCTGCCGCCGTCATTTTTCTCGACCTCGAGCAATTCCGAAATTCCCCGTTCCTTGCAAAACTTTATTCGTGGGCGCCCCTTGCCAGCGAGGACGCCGAATATGCGCAGTTCGTGCGCGACACCGGTTTCTCTTACGAACGCGACCTGAAAAAGCTCGTCGTCGCCATTTCCAACAACGGAGCGACAACCAACCTGCTCGCAATTGCCGACGGAAAATTTGACCGCAGGAGAATTGAAGCGTTCCTGAATCACGGTGGTCAGCCCGCCCAACAAGGCAGATGGAAAGTTTTCCATCTGCACGCGGCCTCGCATGATAAGCCGCTCTCTTTCTCGTTTCTATCCGATGACCGCATCGCCATCACCGATTCCGAGAATTTGCCGGCAACACTCGCGTCCGCCACTGTTGAATCCGGGCACGCGGAGTGGAATGCGCATTACGAGAGGCTTGCCGGAACTCCGTTATTCGCTGTCTTGCGCCAGGATTCATCGATGCAAAATGCGTTTAATTCCGCCACGCCCGGCGGTTTCCGTTCCCCGCAACTTTCCTCGCTGCTCAATCAATTGCAGTGGATTTCGATTGCCGGAAAGCCGGAAGCCGATCAACTGCGGCTGGTGGCCGAAGGGGAGTGCCTTTCTGAACCAGCAACCTCACAGCTGCGCGATTTTCTGCAGGGTATTGTCATGCTCGCGCAAAACGGGTTGAACGATCCCAAGCTGCGCAAACAGATGAATCCGGACGAGCGCGACGCGTATCTGGAAATCCTGAAGAGCGCGGATATTCAGAAAATTGATCGCGGCGAATGGAAATCAGTGCGTGTCGTACTGGCGATTACCCCAAGATTTCTGGACATGGCTCGCGCTTCTGCCCTTGCTCGGCCAGCCACGGACACTTCCAGTGCGCCGGAAACTTCCAAGAAGAAAGCCGCCTCCGGCAAAACAAAAGCGCAAAAGAAAAAATAAGCAGTCGGGGAAAGTTGTCTCCGGCGAGAACCGCGGGCTAATCGCCCGCCGGCGTCGATTTCATGTAACGCCACGGATTGACCGGCGCATTGTTCATGCGCACTTCATAGTGCACGTGCGGTCCGGTCGAGCGGCCGCTGATGCCGCAATAGCCGATCACCTGGCCGCGCTTCATTCGCGAGCCGGTGATGGTCGAAAACGAAGAAAGGTGCGCGTACCAGGTAGTGATCCCGAATCCATGATCAACCACTACAACACGTCCGTAGCCGGCGTGATTCTCGGCACTGATCACAACGCCATCAGCGGTCACGTGCAACTGTCCGTGATGTGGCCAAGCACCGGCCAAATTGACGGCGTGTAGCTCGAATCCGCAAAACTAAACGACGGCATCAGCCGCAACCCGCCGGACGAAATCGCAATGGCGGCAGCGTTTTTCTTTAAGAACGTGTATTGCTCGACCGAGCGATCGAAAGCGTCCTCCGCAGTTACTGGATTGTCTGACACATCAAATGCCGCAGGATGATACCGCAATACGCCATACGTCATCGCCACTTCAGTGGCCAGCGACTGCAAAGAATCCAGCCTTTGGTTGGTGTCGTTTACCGTGCTCTGTAATTGGTGATACTGAACTTTCAACGTTTCCTGTTCATGGCGCAACGCGTTGTAATTTCCAACCTTCCAAAGCATCCGTGTATAAGACCCGGCCGCCGCAACGACCGTGATCATTCCAATCAGCGCAAGCACCGCCAAGCCGTGCAGCGCGTAAGCCGGAACGATCAGCTTCCGGAGCTTCCCCGGCGTCGAGGCGATAAAAAATGTGTAACTCTTACCTTTGATCACAAGCGGGTCCCTCAGACCCTTCTTCTGCAACAAAAGTCTTCCCAAACGAATGCGGGACTCCTACCTTGTCCCCGCGACTGAACCACAAGAACCGCCCGTTCCAATCTGAACCGTGAGCTTTGGTTCGCGACCCTCCCTATACTAATTTTGGGAGCAGTGCGTGGTCAACCCTGTATTTGGAGGCATTTGGGACAGGTCGTGAATTCCTGTTCAACTGACCCCAGGGACAGGCAACGCATTTTCCGGAAGGAGCGCCTCTGCAAGAGGAGCGAGGAAGCCAGGCTATACTGACCGCCAGCATAAACGAGTGACTCTGTGAAAAATCGCGCCACGCCAAGAACGAAGGCTATCAAGGTTGAAGACGAAGACACTCTCGTCGAACAATTTCAGCAAATTCAATGCGCAACCGGCGTGGCTGGTTCGCCTAACCAATCTCTGCAGGTCGCGATCGGCGACGATGCGGCGGTGTGGCGGCCACGCGCGGGACACGAAACGATATTGACCTGCGACTGGTTCCTTGAAGGCACACACTTCCTCCTAAACAGGCATCCTCCAGAATCGATCGGATGGAAAAGCCTGGTGCGAGCATCGAGCGATGTTACGGCGATGGGCGCACAGCCGCGCTGTTTCCTACTGAGTTTGGCCCTGCCCTCGACCCGCACGGGCGCGTGGCTGGAACAATTCCTGGACGGGCTGAAAAGAGCTTCA
>QHYO01000265.1 GCA_003224135.1 Acidobacteriota bacterium
GCAACTCCTCGGGCCGAAAAAACCGCGCCACCGATTTCGGTAAATACGTATACGCAGCCTGATCGCCCGAAATCAGCCCACCCAATCTCGGCAGTACGGTCCGAAAATACCATTGGTACAAATCCCCAAACCACCCGGGCTTCGGTTCTGTAAATTCCAGAATCGCAATCGTGCCATCCTCCTTCAGCACTCGGCGAATCTCCAACAAGCCTGCCTCGTAGTTCGCCAGATTCCGAAATCCAAATGCTGCCGTCACCAAGTCGAATGCTCCATCCGCAAATGGCAGCCTCAGGGCATCCGATTCAACAAACAAAATGGGGCGATTCGGTTCCGCACGTTTCATTCTTATGAGTGATTTTTCCTTCGCTCTCACCAGCATCGTGTGCGCAAAATCCACACCCCACACACGCCCTTTTGCCCTTCGCTCCAGCGTAAACGCCAGATCGCCCGTGCCACAGCACAAATCCAGAATCCTTGCGTCAGCGCGCTCGAGAATTGGCCGCAGCACGTTCGCCGTCCGCGCCCGCCACATCCGATCCATCTGCAATGACAGAATGTGATTTAGCAGGTCATACCGCGGCGCAATCTGCGTGAACATCTCACGCACTTTGCGTGAAGCGTCAGACTCACTCAATGCGCCTGCAGGTCGCGTCCCCTTGCTTGGCTCTTTGCGCGGCACGGCGGCTTCAGTCACGCCACACCAACGCGTCGGCTTCCGCCACCTTTGGTGTCACTCGCAGGATCAGTTCGAGCTTCTCTCGCTCGCCGGCGTCGAATGTTGCGGCTTTGCCGATTCCCGGCGTCAGCACAAATCGCAATTTGCCATTCCGTGTTTTCTTGTCTGAACCCATCAGCTCAATCAGCCTCTTTGCCGCCACGTTTGGCCATGCAGGCAGTTTGCCCATTCGTCTAATCAGAGAAATAATCCGCGAAGCATCGGCCGCCGGCGTAATTTGAATCTCGTGGCCAAAGAGCGCCGCCGCCATCATTCCCCACGCCACCGCTTCTCCATGCTGGTATTTCCTGTAACCCGTCGCGCTCTCCAGCGCATGCGCGAACGTATGCCCAAAATTTAAGATCTCACGCAGCCCGGATTCCCTCTCGTCTTTTCCCACAACTTTCGCCTTGATCTCCACCGACCTCGTGATTACGTGCCCCAACGCCAGCGGATCGCGCGCCAGAAGTTTCTCGACATTTTTTTCCAAAAACGCAAACAGCTTCGCATCGGCAATCACACCGTACTTGATCACCTCAGCCAAGCCGCCGCAAAACTCCCGCTGCGGCAACGTCTTCAAGACATTCGTATCCACGACGACCATTCGCGGCGGATAAAACGCTCCCACCAGATTCTTCCCGTCCGGCAAATTCACGCCGGTTTTTCCGCCGATCGCGCTATCTGTCTGCGCGACCAGCGTCGTTGGCACATGCACCAACGCCACGCCGCGCAAATAAGTCGCCGCCGCAAATCCCGCAACGTCTCCCACCACTCCGCCGCCCACCGCAATCACCACCGCATTGCGATCTGCGCCCGCCTTTACCAGGCTCCGCGCAATCCCTTCCACGTTTTTCAGATTCTTTTCTGTCTCTCCGTCCTTGAAGGTGTGCAATCGCACCGCGCGCGCACTACCCAATCCGCGCGACACGAACTTCCCCACTGCCGACCAAACGCTCCGCGAGGTCACCACATGAACGCTCGAAAATTTCCCAATGTTCGCGATCTCCACAGACAGCCGCGCCAACGCGCCCGCCCCGCAGACCACTGCGTATTTCCCCACCGAGGATTTCACCAAAATGCGTTTCGTATTCTTCATGGATTCTTTTCAACTCTAACATACAGAGCAGCTTCTCCCCGGACCGCGCCGCCTTGCGCAAATCTAAAATCTGCTACCATACTTGTGCCGCCCGAAGCAGCCGATGACTTCCACTCCAAACACCTATCACCCTGACTACGCCGTGGTAGGTTCCGGCGTCGCTGGGCTGCGCGCTGCCATCGAACTGAGTTCCGCAGGTACCGTTCTTGTCCTCGCAAAATCCAATCTCAGCGATTCCGCCACTGCCTGGGCACAGGGCGGCATCGCCGTAGCACTCAGCGACGAAGATGAAATCGGTCTTCACGAGCAGGACACGCTGAACGCCGGTGACGGCCTCTGTCGCCCGGAATCCGTAGCACTCCTTCGATCGCGCGGGCACCAAGCTTGCCTTTACTCGCGAGGCAGCTCACAGCCGTTCGCGCATTCTCCACGCGCATGGCGATTCCACGGGACGCGAAATCAGCCGCGCCCTCCTCGCCCGCGCTCATACCATTCCGCATCTCCATCTTCGCGCACACTCTTTCACCACTGGCCTCATCGTCGAAAACGGTCGCGTCGTGGGACTCCGCTTCATCGACGAAACCGACGGTTCTCTCCACGAAGTTCGTTCCGGAGCCGTCCTTCTCGCCACCGGCGGCCTCGGCCAAATCTATCGCGAAACCACCAATCCCGAAGTCGCCACAGGCGACGGCATGGCCATCGCTTACGAAGCCGGAGCCGTTCTCTCCGACATGGAATTCATGCAGTTCCATCCCACGGCTCTCGCCATAAAAGGCGCGCCGCGCTTTCTCCTCTCTGAAGCCTTGCGCGGCGAAGGCGGCATCCTCCGCAACATCAATCTCGAACGCTTTATGAAGCGCTACGCCGAAGCCCAGGAGCTCGCTCCGCGCGACGTCGTCGCTCGCGCCATCGTCAGCGAAATGCACCGCACTCAAGCCGAACACGTCTATCTCGATATGACCGCCAAATCCGCCGAATTTCTGCAGAAGCGCTTCCCGCGGATCTACGCGACCTGCCTCAGCTACGGGCTCGATCTCGCCACGGACATGGCACCCGTCTGCCCAGCTGCTCACTACATGATGGGTGGAGTCAAAACTGATCTATGGGGACGTAGCTCTCTTCCCGGCCTCTACGCCGCAGGAGAAACCGCCGATACGGGCGTCCACGGCGCAAATCGTCTCGCCAGTAATTCCCTTCTTGAAGGCTTAGTCTTCGGCGCGCGCAGCGGCCAGGCCATGATTGTCGACTGCTCTGCGGTCGGCAATCAAAAAGACGGCCTTGCGGTCGCGCATGGCCGCTCTGCCGCCTCTCAAAAAAGCGTGTCCGCCGTCAGGCATAAAGCTTCGTCGCTTCCCGGAAGCCCAGCCCCAAAACCCGATTCCCACACTCAAGAGGCTATAGCGGCTCGCGCTACTGCCTCCTCGTCAGCGCGTGCCGCGACCGCTCACTCCGCAAAGCTCGCGGCTTCTGCGCACCATTCGCGGGCCAGTGCTTCTGCCGCAACAACCGAACACGCCACAAATAACTCGTCTTCCAAGTCTTCAAATTCAGCTCAGCAAGCTTCCTCGCCAAATCCCGCAACCACCGCCGCGCTAACGCAACTTCGCGACCTCATGTGGCGTCACGTCGGTATCATGCGCAATGGCAAGGATCTCGCTGCCGCCATCGCCCTCCTCGAAAAGTTGGCCGCTTCGCGGTCACCCCTTCCTGCTGAATTCCTCGATTCCCCGCATCCCACGCGCCACGATTACGAACTCTCAAACCTGCACACGCTCGCGTCCCTGATGGCCCGTTCCGCTTTAGCCCGCGAAGAAAGCCGCGGCAGCCAAACCCTGACAGCCACGCCACACCATATTATGTCTTTGTCCTAATTTTGAAGTGCCGGGCTTCAGCACGGCTCTTCGTTTGGGTGCCGCGCGTGCCGCGTTTGCACGTGGGTCTTGCTTTGTCATCGCTCGTGGGTCTTGCTTTGTCATCGCTCAATTCTCACAACCCGCACACCCATTGCTTCATTCCCTCAAGCTGCTTCAGTCCCGCAGGGATTTTCGTCGTGACGTCACAAACCAGCCGGTGGCGCAGACATAAAAATTAGGCGGACCCTACTCAAAGACGACCATCGCCTTCGGCCGGACCCGCCCTCGCGAAAGACACGTATACGGGCTGAATGTGAAGAAATACGGCAAACAACCAGATGAAATTGGTCGACGAGCCTCAGGCTTGCGCCATGATGCTCACGGCCAGGAGTTGCCCGTTTTCCATCGCTTGATATTCCACCGTGACCGGGGTTCCCTGTTTCACTTGCCCTTTCACCTGGGTGTTCTTGTCCACGACAAAGTCCAGTGTGTTCTTCCCGCCGCGACCTTACCTGCAACAGATTTGGTCGGCTGCTGAGTCTGCTTTTCTGATTGCGCCTGGCTCCATTTCGCTGGACTGCCCGAATGAGCTCGAGTTGAGACTCCCAGAATCAACAGGCTGCCAACAGAAACACCGCAAAGGAATTTGCGAATCGTAGAATTAGGCATAAGCCTCCTTGTGATTGGAGGGTGGGGTCTGGATACCCCAAGCAGTTTCTATTCCGTTTCACAAAACATATCTGAAAAGCGCTAACATTTTACAAAACTCTACTTAAAAAGCCTTGATTTCAGGATTTCCGGCGCACTTTTTAACGATCATTGTCAGAAATTTATTTCAATGACGACTGAATGACACAAATTTCGCCTTGATGACATAACTTTCCTTGGGGACCGCGGAACTTTTTCCCTGCAGTCGCCGTTTTTTTCTCGGCAGAACGCTGTAGAACATTTGTACCTTTCTACAGTTTTCGGAAATTACGGTCCCCGGAAAATTTCGGCTCAGTGGATTTCGATCGTAGCCTTTGGAGTTTGCTTCATCTTGTCTGCAATTCCTTCACGCTTTCTAAAATCACATGACCCACAATTCCAAGACTCTTCGCGCTGATTTTATCCAGCGTGTCTTGCGGCGTATGCCAATAACCCGCCGAATTCTCCAGATCAATGATGTCCGCGGACGGCACTCCCCGCTGCAGAAACGACAAATGATCGTCGTCCACTGGAGTCGTTTGATCTATGAAAATCTCGCCGTAGCCCAACCGCTTCGCTGTACCCCAAATTAAATCCACCAACGCCTTTGTCGAATTCTGTTCCCGTTTGATCCGCAGCGTTTTTCCCCCGACAAGGTCCGCCAGAATCATGGCCTGCACCCTTTTCAAGTCCCCGCTCATTCCCATTCTCGCGGCCAACTGTCGGCTTCCATATCGATTGTCGGGATCCTGCCATTCTTTGCGAACCGCTTCCTCGCCGTCAAAGAAGGCAATCCACACAGCGTAGCGCCCGTGTTTTCCGCACAATTGTCTCGCCATCTCGAGCATGACGCCCGTCGACGAGCCGCTGTCATCAGCGCCTACAAAGTTATCCAACCGTTTCGTGTCGTAGTGGGTTGCCAGCAGAATGATTCCCTGTCGCTCACCGGGAATCTTCACCACGATATTTTTCATCGGCAAGCGTCCCGCAGGAGTGTCCGCCGAAAAAGAATCGGTATCCACGGTGCAACTCGAGCTCGTCAGCTGCGATGCAATGTAGTCCTGCACTTGCAGGATCGCTTGCGAACCAGATGGCCGCGGTCCAAAGCTCACCTGCTTCGCCACGTGCCCGTAGGCCAGCTTGCCATCAAACCCACCTGTACTTTCCGCGGGAAGGCCGTCGTCCGGAACTTGGGGCTGTGCGGCCAGGTGCGACGCAACTGTGGCGCCGGACGCAGTATTTGTGTGATTGTCCGTTCCACTTGCCTTGCAGCCCGCGATGAAGCCCGTGATACTCAACAAAAGCGTTGCGCCGCAGCTCATACGCGCGCGCCTCAAGTTCGGGCTCTGCCAGAATGTTTTGCTCATGAGTTCCTCAGCCTCTAGCTTCCGCTGCGAGTCGCCGCTCTCTTCGGCTAACCACAATCCAGGACACTCCAACGCCGACAAAATACAAGGCGGTCATCACGCCCATCACCAGGAGCATGGTCAAGGCATCCGGAGTGGGCGTGACAATCGCAGCGACGACCGAGATCACCAGCACCGCGTATTTGGTATTCTTGATGAGGAACTTTGGCGTCACGATTCCGAACAGCGTCAAAAAGAAAATGAGAACCGGCAGTTCAAACACAAGGCCTAGCGCCACGATAACGAGAAGAACCAGATCAAAGTAATCGTCGATCTTGATCAATGGAACGACCGGCCCCTGAAAACCAATAAGAAAATTCAGAATGTGCGGCAGAGCCAAAAAATACGCGAACGCGATGCCAGCAAGGAAAAGAAAAACGGTTGAGAACAAAAACCCGGTGACCGCGGACTTTTCATTTCTATATAGAGCTGGAGCCACGAACAACCACACCTGATACAGAATCACGGGCGAGGCCATGACGATGCCCAAATAAATACTCAGCTTGATCAACAGGCTTAAGTAATCCGTCGGCCCGGTATACACAAGCTGAGGATTCAGCTTGTGCGCCTTGAGCGCCACTTGAATTGGAATGGTGATGAAGTTGACGAGTTTGGGTGCGACGAACCATCCGACCATCGCGCCAACAAACACAGCAACCAGCGAATTGATAATGCGTTTGCGAAGCTCTACAAGATGTTCGAAAAATGTCATCTGGCCGCCACCCTCATCGGGTGCGGCAGGAGTTGTTGAACCGGCTTCAAGCTGGCTGTCGTTGGTCATGGGCGGGTAGCTCGCCAGCATCGGGGGAGCCGGATTCGGCGTGCGGATTTTGTGTGGAGCCAGGCTGGCTCGGCGCCGTTCCTTCCGTAACGGGTGGCTCGTCCGTTGAAAACTCGGCGCCAGATTCAGAGCTGGGGCCAGTAGTTGACTGCGGCTCGCGTGCGACCGCTTCGCTGACAGGACTTATCGTCGGCTCAGGCGGAGCAATACTTTCCGGCAAAATGTGCGGCGACTCGGTATCAGCCGCTGTCG
>QHYO01000034.1 GCA_003224135.1 Acidobacteriota bacterium
ATCCGAGACAGGAAGGTTGGCGGTCTCAAGTTGCTTGATGGCATGAGGATTTACACGCCCGGTAGGATGGCTTCAGCGAGGATGGAGCGCGCAGAGTTGCCGGTACAAAGAAAAAGGACGTTGCATAATTCTTTCCTTACTTGAGATTGTGGAATATCCATGCGCTGCAGAACGGACATTCTTCACGTGCAGCAGGGAAGTCCGACGCATGCGGGAGGGCAGTCGCACTGTACCGCCGGCTCTGTGGTTTCGTTCTGTCTTGCTGGCGACGCTTCCTGTGAAGATTGGTTATAGTCAGCGACAGGCTTCGCCCCTGGTTCTAGCGCCCTAGGCTCATGCTTCTCTTTCATGTGATACTCCCAAAAGTCATCCGGTCTTCTATTCAGCTGCGGCACGAAGGACCGACAACAATTCCGCGTCCCGCAGGTTTAACCGCGCGCACAAACGCGCTGATAAATTTGCCGTCGATCATCGGCGCCACCTTCTCGGGATCGAGCCCAGCACTCACCAAAAAATCGCGTGCTTCTTCGCTCTTGTACACACGCGTTGGCTCAATTTCGATGGAATTGAATCCGGCATTGAAAAGTTTGTCGCGATATTCGAATTCCTCCAGCGCGCCGGCGATGCAACCCACCCACAGCTCCATGCTTTTCCGGACTTCGGCCGGGACTTCTCCGCGCACCACGACATCGGAAATTGCGAACCGTCCGCCGGGCTTCAACACGCGAAACGCTTCGCGCAAGACGCGATCCTTGTCTCCGGACAGATTGATCACGCAATTTGAAATAATCACGTCCACCGAATTGTCCGGCAACGGAATGTTTTCAATCGCGCCTTTCAGAAACTCCACATTTCCCACGCCTGCCTTTTTCTGGTTTTCGCGGGCCAGGGCCAGCATTTCGTCCGTCATGTCCAGGCCATAGGCTTTTCCGGCCGGACCCACGCGCTTCGCCGAAAGCAAAACATCAATGCCTCCCGCTGAGCCAAGATCCAGGACCGTTTCGCCCGCCTGCAGTTGCGCCAGCGCTGTCGGATTTCCACAACCGAGCGACGCCGCCACCGCTTTTTCTGGCAATCCCGCGATCTGTGTTTCATCATAGAGGTCCCGCGTGATCGGATCGCAGCAGGAAAGCTCGCCGCCTCCCCCGCAGGAAGCCACTCCACCCGCGGCCGCTTGCTTCGCCGCCTCGCCGTATTTCTGTCTCACAACGTCCTGAATATTTTGTTCGCTCACAAAAATCTCCTTGTACGTTCATCGCAACGTCTTAACGAGAAATCTGGACAAATGATTCGGGCGCTACAGCGCGGCTGCGGGTGCAGCATTCCTCATAAAGGAATCCAAGTACCTCACGCAACGAATCGGTGTTCGCCGAATACCACAGAAACGTTCCTTCACGCTGCACGTTAACCAGCCCCACTTGCTTCAACTTTTCCAGATGGTGCGAGAGCGTCGAAGCAGGAATATCCAGTTCTTCCTGAACTTCGCCCGCGATCCGCCGGGATGAGCCGAGAGCAGCAGCCGGAGAATTGCCAGGCGGGGTTCCGCGCCCAGGGCCGCAAAACGGTCCGCCGACCGCGTAACCAGCAGAGGGTCGGGCTTCTTCATATTTCGATAATTGCAGAAATGTAGAAACACAGTGTCAAGCCGTTTTTGCGACCCCGCCTGCAAAACTTTTCTGTCAACGCTCCCCGCTTCGCCCGCATCCAACTCAAGTCGGCCCTTCCAACTGGCTCTGGAAATGTCTGGCAATTGGTTTTGACCGTCCCTTGCATGCATGGGATACTTTGTTTTCAGGGCAAATGATGACTTTTCTAAAGCTAAACGCATTCCTGATCACTGCAACTTTCGCCGCCACTTCAGCGCTTGCACAGACTGCCACTTCTCCGCCATCTGCGCCCCCACAACAGCAGGAATTCGAGCGCTCCGAAGCGGCCGTACCGGCTAACAGCAGCCGCGCCGATGCCTATTTCAACTACACGATGGGCCACATCGCGGAGCAGCAGTATGAGGCGACCAGCCGCAGCGAATACGCCACCCAAGCAATCGAGTACTACAAGAAAGCTTACGCTCTTGATCCAAAGTCTCCTGTCATTGGAGAGCGTCTCGCGGAAATGTACTGGAAAGCGCAGCGCGTTCACGACGCCGAATTGGAAGCCCAGGCTCTGCTGAAGCGCAATCCGGAAGACGCGCAGACGCGCCGGCTGCTCGGTCACATTTATCTGCGCAGCCTCGGCAATGCTGGCGAAGCTACCGGCCAATCCGAAACAGTCAATCGCGCTGTTGAACAATTTAAGGAAGTAGTTCGCCTCGATCCTTCGGATAGCGAATCAGCCCTGTGGCTCGCACGCCTTTACCGTCTTCAGAACCAGCACGACAAAGCGGAAGAGGTTTTGCGTGGAATTCTGAAAAGCGATTCCGAGAACGAAGCAGGAGTCGAACAACTGACGCAATTGCTCCTTGATGAAGGCAAATCGGCTGACGCTATCGCCCTTCTCGAAGGCATGACCTCGAAGTCTTCTTCGCCGACACTGCTCGATCTTCTTGGCGACGCCTACACGCAAACGAAGGACCTGCCGAAAGCAGAAGCTGCATATCGGAAAGCCGCGGAACTCGACCCAAGCGAGACCAGCCACCAGCGCGGTCTTGGGCAAACCTTGCTTGCCGAAGAGAACTATCCGGAAGCATTGAAGGTTTACCAGAAGCTTTCCGATTTGATGCCAGACGACGCGGACGTCTATCTCCGCCTTGCCCAGGTTTATCGCGAACTGCACCAGATGGACAAAGCTGAGGAAACGCTTGTCAAGGCGCGCCAGTATTCTCCCGGCAGCCTCGACGTTATGTATAACGAGGCGATGCTGTACCAGGCCCAGGGCCGCTATGAAGATGCGATCCGGGTGCTTTCGGAAGCGGTCACTGGCGTCAAGGGACA
Source organism: Acidobacteriota bacterium (assembly GCA_003224135.1). Taxonomy (GTDB): domain Bacteria; phylum Acidobacteriota; class Terriglobia; order Acidiferrales; family UBA7541; genus Acidiferrum. The sequence goes on from QHYO01000034.1 coordinate 2,931, forward strand.
ATCCGCATCGCTGCCGTCGCGTCGCCGTTCGCTCGCCGTGCTCTATCAGCAGCTCGGCCAGCTTTATCGCGACACACAGAATTATCAGGCGGCGGTGAATACCTACGAAGAACTTGGACGCCTGGGCGACGAAGAAGATCGTCGTGCGCGGCTTCTCGTCATGGACACTTTGAGTGCGGCGAAAGACTTGCCAAAGGCATTGCAGGCGGGCAAGGAATCCGTCGCAAAGTATCCGAAAGATCCGGCGATCAAGGCTCGCTATGCATTATTGCTGGGTGAAACCAACCAGACTGATGAAGCGGCAAAATTGCTTCGCACACAACTGACCGGCAGCGAATCCGACCGCGAAACGTATTTGAACATTGCGCAGATTTACGAACGCGCTCGCCGTTACAGCGAAGCCGAACAGTCCGCTCGCGCCGCCGAAGCCATTGCCGGCTCTCCGCGCGACAACGAAATGACCTGGTTTTTGCTGGGCGCCATTTATGAGCGCCAGAAATTCTTCGACAAAGCCGAAACCGAGTTCAAGAAAGCACTCGCGGTGAATCCGAAGAATGCTCCGGTTTTGAACTATTACGGTTACATGCTCGGCGATCTTGGCATTCGTCTTGATGAAGCCCAGTCACTTGTGCAGCGCGCCCTTGCGGAAGATCCCTACAACGGGGCGTATCTCGACAGCCTCGGCTGGGTGTATTTCAAGCAGAACAAACTTGGCGACGCCGAAGCCACACTGCGAAAAGCGCTGGAACGCGATTCGCATGACCCCACCATGCACTCGCACCTGGGCGTCGTATATGCCAAGTCGGGCCGTCCTGAACTTGCCGCAGCGGAGTGGGAAAAGTCTCTCGCAGAATGGAAGCGCGTCCTGCCCGCGGATGTTGAGCCCGAAAAAATTGCCGAGGTGGAGAAAAAAGTCAGTCAGTTGCGTCGTCGGGTAGCGCAAAAGTCTTCTCCCGAGGCAGTGAAGCCCTGACCTAGCCTATGTCCGAAGTTCGTATCCCCGCCCTTGCGAAAGTAAACTTGCGCCTGGAAGTTCTCGGCAAGCGTCCCGATGGTTTCCACGAGCTGCGCACCATCTTTCAGTCCATTTCGCTAAGAGACGAGTTGCGGCTACGATCCACGCGAAAATCAGGCATTGAGCTCCGCGTGCGCGGCAACGTCTCGCTTTCAAACGAGCCTGTCGAGGGAAACCTTGTCTATCGCGCAGTGGATGCGCTGCGCCAGGAACTCCGCCAACGCGACGGTATCGCCATCGAGTTGTGCAAAGCCATTCCGGCTGGCCGAGGGCTTGGCGGCGGCTCGAGCGACGCCGCATCCGCGCTCATTGGGTATCTCCGCCTGGCCAAAAAACAACTTCCTCGCGAACGATTGTTTGAACTCGCCGCCACTCTCGGCGCCGACGTCCCCTTTTTCCTCGAAGGTGGCCGCGCGCTCGGCATTGGCAAGGGCGATGAAATCTATCCTCTGCCGGACATTCCAAAGCTCCACCTGCTCGTCGTTTCGCCGAACGCGATTCACGTCCCGACTCCAGATGCTTATCGCTGGCTCGACGCAGCAAAGCTCAATGCCGCGCAATTGACAAATTCCGCAGGAAACCCTAAACTTTACAGGTTCTGTGCTCTCTCTTGGAGCCTGCAGGGCAGCCCCCTCCTGAACGATTTTGAGGATGCGGTCTTCCAGCAGCACCCCCGTCTGGCTGAACTCAAACGGGATCTGCTTCAAAATGGAGCAACAGAAGCCTTGCTGGCGGGTAGCGGTTCGGCGGTGATTGGAGTTTTCCCGAGCCCAGCTAAGGCGCGCCGAGCCGCTGTTGGGTTTCCGCTTGATCAGACTTTCGTTTGCGAGACCGTCTCGCGCGATTCGTATCGCCGTCTGATTCAGAGTCGCACTGTTCTTGGTGCGCCTCGCGATTAATCCTCAGCGTCTTTAGCCAAACAACCCAGGGAATTTCAGCTTGCAGACTTTGCAGGGTGGAGACCGCTTCGTGAACGACGAGCGTTTCAAAATTTTTTCGGGTACCGCGAACCCCGTGCTGGCCGAATCCATCTGCCGGCATCTCGACGTGCCTTTGGGCAAAGCCATGCTGGGCCGCTTCAGCGATGGCGAAATTTATTTTCAGATTTTGGAAAATGTGCGCGGCGCGGACGTCTTCGTTGTGCAACCCTGCCACTATCCGGTGGACAACCACCTGCTTGAACTTTTGCTGATGATTGACGCTTTCAAACGCGCATCCGCCTGGCGCATCACCGCCGTGCTGCCGTATTACTGCTACGCTCGGCAGGACCGCAAAGACAAGCCGCGCGTTCCGATCTCGGCGAAGCTGGTCGCCGACTTGCTCGAAACTGCGGGAGCGACTCGCGCGTTGACGCTTGATTTGCATGCGCCGCAGATTCAGGGTTATTTCGACGTTCCCGTGGACCATCTGTTTGCGTCGCCGGTGCTCGTCGAATATTTCCGCCAGTTGGATTTGCCGGATTTGACGGTTGTGTCTCCTGATGCAGGCGGCGTGGAGCGCGCCCGCTTCTTCGCGAAGCGCCTCGATGCGCCGCTGGCAATCGTGGACAAACGCCGTGTCGATGTGGACGTCAGCGAAGTCATGCACCTCATCGGAGACGTCAAGGGTCGCAGCACGCTGATCCTGGACGACATCATTGATACCGCGGGCACGCTGGTCAAGACCGCGGAAGCGCTCTTGAAGGAAGGCTCCACGCAGGTTTACGCGGCTTGCACGCACGCCGTGCTTTCCGGTCCGGCAGTGGAGCGCATCGCTAAGTCACAAATCAAAGAGGTTGTCGCAACCGACTCGGTTCCTCTCAGTGATTCGGCTCGCGCACTGAAGAAAATTCGCGTGCTCAGTGTTGCCGACCTGCTTGCTCGCGGCATTCGCTCGATTCACGAGGAAACCTCGATCAGCGAACTGTTTATTTGATTTTTGAATCGGCCTGAATCTCAAGGCCCTGCAGTCATAAGGAAGGGAAGAAGGCAATGGCAGACAAGATCGTAGTCGAAGCAGCAGTCCGCGAATCTCGCGGCAAAAATGAAGCCCGCCGCCAGCGCGTGGCGGGCAAAATTCCGGCCACGCTTTATGGAGGCAAGGATAGCGCCGTGTCGCTCACCGTAAATGCCAAGCAGGTTGGCCAGATTCTTCGCTCCGCGACCGGGCACAACACGCTGTTCCAGGTCGCCATGGACGGCAGGGAGCAGCCCGCCATCGTCAAGGATTGGCAGGTGGATCCCGTCAGCGGAAATCTTCTGCACGTTGATCTGCTTCGCATCGCGATGGACGTTCGCATGCGCGTCAAGGTTCCCGTGCATACTTTCGGCGAACCGTCGGGCGTAAAGGTCGAAGGTGGCGTGTTTGAAATCGTCACCCGTGAAGTGGAAATCGAATGCTTGCCCGGCGAAATTCCCACGGAATTCAAAATGGATGTCAGCCATCTCGCGATGAACAGTCAACTTCGCGCTGGTGATATTCCAATCGACACCAGCAAGATGAAGCTGGTCACGGAACCAGAACGCGTTCTCGCCCACGTAGTTGCTCTGCGCGTCGAAGAAGAGAAGCCCGTCGAAGCGGTGGTGGCGGAAACGGCCACGCCAGCCGAGCCCGAAGTCATCAAGAAGGGCAAGAAGGAAGTCGAAGGCGAAGAGGGCGCAGAAGGCGCCGAGAAGCCGGAGAAAAAGAAGTAGCGTTTCAGGGTTTGTACTTGCATACCCTGAACTAAGACATTTGTACGGTTCTTTTGCAGGGTTTTATGCAGTTTGTCGCGAAGCGAGGAATATGCGGCTCATTGTCGGCCTTGGTAATCCTGGCCCGGAGTATCAATGGACGCCGCACAACCTGGGATTCCTCGCCGTGGATGAACTCGCCAATCGCGGCGGCATCCGCGTCGATCGGCCGGAAGCAAAGGCTCTGGTAGGTTTGGGCAAAGTGGCGGGGGAAGACGTCATCCTTGCCAAGCCGCAAACGTACATGAACCTGAGCGGCATCTCTGTACGGGAGCTGCTTGAAAAGTACGATCTTGGTCCGCAGGACGTGCTTGCGATGTGGGATGAAGTCCAATTGCCGTGGGGTGCGATTCGCATCCACGGCGAGGGCAGTGCGGGCAGCCACAACGGAGCCGGGTCGCTGATCAACTCGCTACGTCCTGCGGCCGATGAAGAAATCGGAGTTGGAAGTGGCCTCGGAGCTGATCGCGGATGCGGGTGACGCCGTCGAAATGCTCTTGACCAAGGGCATCGAAGCGGCAATGAACAAGTACAACCGGCGCGAACGTCAGCAGGATGAAGCCGCCGAATCGTAAAGAGATTTCGGGCCCGGAGAATTTTCGGACCGGAACTGGCAGTTTAGTGAACCGGGATCGGGGCTTGTACTTACAAGCCCTGCGATGAATGGATTTCAGGGCTTGTACTCACACAAGCTCTGAGCTGAAAGAGAAACGAGGAACCATGGAAGAGCGTCTGTACGACCTGATTTTTATTGTCCGTCCGGCTACACCGGAGGAAGAGATCAAGAAAGTGGAGCACACGGTCGAGCACGCCTGCACCGAAAAGGGCGCCAAGATCGAAAAGACCGAGCACTGGGGCACGCGCAAGCTTGCTTACCGCGTGGCGAAACACCGCGAAGGCATCTATGTCTACTATCAGATTCGCACTTCGCACAACGACCTGATCGTGGAACTGGAGCGCCGCCTCCGCGTGCAGGACTCGGTCATGGCAATTCGCGACAAGCGCGCCGCGCGTCGCCCGAAGCGTCCGGCGCCTGCCCCGGCTCCCGTCGCTGCAGCACCAGCGCCAGCGCCAGCTACGGAGCACGCCGCTAGCTAACAATTGGCTAGCTAACGATAGCTTCACAAGCGGACTTGTTTTTCACGAACCAAGATTTGGCTCCGGCCACATCGGCGCCACAAGGGCACCAACAGGAATTAAGAAAGAAAGGGTAAATGTTATGGCAGACGAACAGAATCAAACCCCCGCAGTTCCCCAGGCACCAGCTTCAGCTCCATCGCCGCGTCGCGAAGGCGGCCCGGGTGGTGGAGGGCACGGTGGACATGGCGGTGGCGGCGGACGCCGCGAAGGTGGTCCCGGTGGCGGTGGCGGCGGACGCCGTGAAGGCGGTCCCGGTGGTCCGGGCGGCGGACCCGGCGGCCCTCGCCGCGGCAAGCGTCAATTTTTTCGCAAAAAGAAAGTCTGCAAGTTTTGTGTCGAAAAGATGGATCTCATCGACTACAAGCGCGCCGACATTCTTTCGCAGTTCGTGCAGGAACGCGGCAAGATTCTTCCGCGCCGTATGACAGGAGTCTGCGCGCGTCACCAGCGCTGGCTCGGTGTCGCCATCAAGCGCGCCCGCAATATCGCATTGCTGCCGTTCGCCGGCAGCGCCGCCGGCAGCTCGGCTCCGCGCGCTGTCGAACCCGCTAAGCCTCAACCGGCCGCCTAAGCTTTGCCCGGTCGCTCAACATCGCACTCAATAAAAAGGAATACGATCATGCAAATTATTCTTCAGGAAGACGTCGAAAAACTCGGTCATCGCGGTGACGTGGTCACCGTCAAGCCGGGATACGCGCGCAATTTTCTGCTTCCGCGCAAGCTGGGAATCGAAGCGACGCTTGGCAATATGAAAGCTCTTGAACGCATTCGTACTTCGTTGGCAAAAAAGACCGCCACCGAGCTCGATGCCGCGCACAAGCAGGCGGAACTCCTCAATGGTGTTGCCGTCAGGTTCGCGCGCAAGACCGGCGAGAACGACCAGATGTTCGGCTCAGTCACGTCCGCCGACATTTCTGACGCCCTCGCAGCGCAGGGTTTCAAAGTCGACAAACGTCAGATCCAACTCGCCGAACCCATCAAGGTCGTTGGCGAACAGTCGCTTACCGTCAAGGTCTTTCGCGACGTGATCGCCTCCATCAAAGTCACCGTTGACAAAGAAGGCTGATTAGCCGTTTCAATATTTTTTCCTGGGGCGCGGGCTGCTGCGCCCTTTTTTTCTTTCTGCTATTTCTCAAATCCTTCCGCAAACTCCTGTATATCCGCGGTTTTCCACCGGCCACCTTCATCGCCCGCGAAGTTGGTCACCATCGCGACCACCATGTGCACGTCCGGGTAAAGAATAAGTTCCGATGTGCCTCCCACCGATCCACCGCTATGCTCGAATATTTTCTGCCCGCTTGTCGATTTCCCGATGAACCAGCCCATTCCATACTTCGTTTCCTG